>DAIRSC010000030.1:0-14718 GCA_036804585.1 Chitinophagaceae bacterium | reverse complement strand
AAAAACTTATGATAGAAAACCACAAAGGGGTGTTTCGGATGGACTTCCATTTCCGTTTGACTACGAATCACATCATCATATCGGGCAGGTCGAAGGTACTTTGCCTGAACTTTAACCACCGGCATCACAGTTCCGTCTTTTTCCATATCGCTGTATGGATAACCGAGTTCACGAATTAATTCGGCCCTGCCAACCTCATAATAAAGTGCGTAATATCCATAATATAAAAAACCCATTTGGTCTGTTTCTCCATAGCGGACTCTAATCTTGGTTTCTCCTTGAATTCTCATTGTGTCGCAAATTACATCAAGTGTTCTGAATGCGATTTTAAATTTGGGAAAAGGGGTATTTAGAATTTCAATAAAAATTAAACATTTCAGGGTTAAAATGTCTGATGAAAAATGCCTTATAATTCACTCACAGCAAGGATTTGAGCTTACACAGATAGTTTTCCACAATTACATGATTAATGCCTTTTTAGCTTTCTGAAACAGGCTTAAAATCGTACATTCGCCTTTCATCTTTTTTCATGGAAAACGAAGCATTAGAAAATCAGCCAAATGGCGCAACGGGAGATAAAATCATTCAGGTAAATATTGAGGAGCAAATGAAATCCTGCTACATCGACTATTCGATGTCGGTGATTGTTGGGAGGGCTTTGCCGGATGTCAGGGATGGGCTAAAACCCGTCCACCGAAGGGTGTTGTTTGGGATGAATGAATTGGGTAATACCTTTAATAAGCCCTACAAAAAATCTGCCCGTATTGTTGGAGAGGTCTTGGGTAAATATCACCCACATGGCGATAGTAGCGTGTATGATACTATGGTGCGTAGGGCGCAGCCCGGGAGGCTGAGGTATACGCTCATCGACGGGCAGGGAAATTTCGGTTCAGTGGATGGAGATAGTCCGGCCGCCATGCGTTATACGGAGGTTCGATTACAGCGTATCGCAGAAGCCATTTTGGAAGATTTAGACAAAGAGACGGTTGATTTTCAAAATAACTTTGATGATACCTTGCAGGAGCCCACAGTTATGCCCACTAAAATTCCACAGTTGATTGTGAATGGTGCGTCGGGTATCGCGGTTGGTATGGCTACCAATATGGTGCCGCACAATTTAAGTGAAACAGTAGATGCCATATGTGCATATATCGATGATCGGGAAATTGGTAGCGAAGTCATTATGAAATTTATTAAGGCGCCTGATTTTCCCACCGGAGGAATCATTTATGGTATGGAAGGCGTACGTCAGGCCTTTGAAACCGGTCGTGGTAGGGTAGTAGTCCGTGGTAAAGTCATGGTGGAAACGGGCAAAAACAACAAAGAAAGTATTATTATTCATGAATTGCCTTATCAGGTAAATAAAGCGGTCCTCCATCAAAAAATTGCTCAATTAATGAGTGATAAAATCATTGACGGCATCAGTGATGTGCGCGATGAAAGTGATCGGGATGGTATGCGTTTGGTCGTTGATTTGAAAAAAGATGCGATTGCAAATGTGATTATCAATCAGTTGTATAAATATACAGAATTACAAACCTCATATGGCGTCAATAATGTTGCGTTGGTCAATGGCCGTCCACGTTTGCTAAACATGAAAGACTTGATTGTTGAGTTTGTAAAATTTCGACATGATGTGGTTGTTCGACGTGCCATCTATGAGTTGCGCAAAGCCGAAGAACGCGCCCATATCCTCGAAGGATATTTAATTGCATTGGATCATCTGGATGAAGTGATTAAACTAATCCGGGGGTCAAGAACTCCGGATGATGCCAGGGAAGGTTTGATACAGTCATTTGCACTGAGTGAAATTCAGGCGAAGGCAATTCTTGAAATGCGTTTACAACGTTTGACCGGCCTTGAAAGAGAAAAAATTCAGGAAGAGTATAATGAAGTGATGAAAACCATCGCTCATTTAAAAGAATTGCTGAGTAATGAACAAATGCGATTTGATCTCATCAAAGAAGAGATGTTGGAAGTCAAAAAGAAATTTGGAGACGAACGTAAAACCGACATAGAATATTTAGCCAATGAAATCAGTATCGAGGACTTAATCGAGGAAGAGGATGTAGTTATTACTGTTTCTCATTTAGGTTATATTAAACGGACCTCTGCCACCGAATATCGCACTCAAAAAAGAGGTGGTCGGGGAGCAATGGGAGGCAAAACAAGGGAAGAGGATTATATTGATCAGTTATTTATTGCCTCTACCCATGCAACGCTCCTGATTTTTACCGACAAAGGACGTTGTTACTGGTTGAAAGTGTATGAAATTCCTGAAGGAGAAAAGAGCGGTAAAGGACGTGCTATTCAGAATCTATTACAACTACCACAGGAAGAAAAAGTCAAAACCATCATAAATGTGGCCGATTTGTCGAATGAAGAATACGTCGAAAAACACAATATTGTTTTGTGCACTAAGAAAGGGGTCATCAAGAAAACAAAATTAAAAGACTTTTCACGTCCCAGACAATCCGGCGTAAATGCAATAACCATTTCTGAGGGCGATACTCTTCTGGAAGCTACTCTCACCGATGGAAATAGTTATATTATGATGGCTGTGAAGTCGGGTAGGGCCATTCGTTTTCCGGAAGAAAAAGTTCGACCTACCGGAAGAGGTGCCATAGGTGTTTTCGGTATTGAGGTAGATGACCAGGAAGATGAAGTAGTAGGTATGCTTTGTGTCAATAAGGAAGATAAAACCAAAACCATATTGGTGGTCAGTGAAAATGGAATCGGAAAACGCACCCGCTTGGATGAACAAAATGAAGAAACCGGCGAATGGGAAGAAGTGTATCGAATTACCAATCGTGGAGGTAAAGGGGTGAAGACTTTAAATGTCACTGAAAAAACCGGTAGATTGGTTGGATTCCTTGCGGTTAATGAAAGCGATGATCTTTTTATTACTTGTGTTTCCGGTGTTACGATTCGAACCCATGTGAAGTCGATACGTGAAGCAGGTCGTGCTACCCAAGGTGTAAAATTGATTAATCTAGACGAAGGGGATCAAATTGCGGCCATCGCCAGAATCGATCAACAAGACGAAGAAGAGTTGTCTGAAATAGTTGATGAAGCACCGACCATTTCAGAAGAATCAGGTAAGGTTCAAGAGGATAATAGTCCGAACCCTGAAAGCAATCAGCCTGATTCTGCTGAATCGGATGAAACCAATAATGATTCAATAACAAACGAAACAAACGATAAGGAATAGTTTTAATTTTTAAGAGACTTTTAAACTGTCAAACAATAAACAAGCATATATGAAAAAGATCATTTTGGTCACTGCCATATTCTGTGGCTTATTTCAGGCACAAGCGCAAAAAGCAAATATCCAAAGCGCTATCAGCTATTTAAAAGATAACTAATTTGAGAATTCCAAAAAGAAGATTTATGAGTCAACAAAAAGCGAATCCACAAATAACAATGCCAAAGCATGGTTTCTGAAAGGCGTAATTTATCAGGCCATCGGAACGCCATCATCTGAGCAAATGCCTTTTATTCAATTTAAATCAACGTCTGCGATGGGAGATGAATCGGGTATTCCGGTTATGCTGGAAGGTGCAAATAAATATGCGTCCCAGCACCCCGATGCAATCGGTCTGGCCCTGGAAGCCTATCGAAAAGCCATGGAGTTCAATCCTAAATATGATAAGGAAGAATATTTTTTCCTATTACAAAGTATGGCTTATGGTCAATTTAATAACGGGGCATCTAAAATGAATGAAAGCAAATTTGCGGAAGCTAAAAATAGTTTTTTAGCGATGAATCAAATTGCTTCATTGGACAATGGGAAGGTTTTTAAAGATCAGAAAATGATGGATACTTTATTTGCCATTGCTAAAATGTATCAAGGTAATTGTGCTTATCAAATGAATCAATTGGATGAGGCTTTGCCGATTATCGAAAGCTGTTTAGCGAATCCTATTACGCAAAAAGCGGACGTTTATATGATGGCAGCAGAAATTTATGAAGGCAAAGGCAATGAAACGAAATTGTTGGAAGTTTTGGGAGCAGCAAAATCTAAATTCCCGAACGACAAACGAATAATCAATTCTGAGATTAATTATTATTTAAGGTCGGGAAAAGCTGAGGAGTCGATTAAGAAGTTAAAAGAAGGTATTGCAGCTGATCCTAAAAATGAGTATATGTATATTAACCTTGGACAGTTAATGTATAATATGGCGAATCCTACAGATAAGAGCGGTAAATTCCTGACTAAACCTGCGAATAGTGCCGATTTGGAAAAAGATGCCATTGCAAATTATAACAAAGCCCTTGAATTGAATGTCAATAATTATTATCCCCATTATTATTTGGGATTGTTGTATTACAATAAGGCCAAAGAAATGACCGATGAAATGAACAAAGCAGATGATAAAAAATACATTGCTTTGAAACCTGAGCGGGATAATTTAATTAATAAGGCTATTCCGTTTTTAGAAAAGGCAAAAACCCTCATTGATGCGGAAGGTGTTAGTGACTCAAATAAGGAAGTTTACAAGCAGTCACTTTCGGGCTTGGTACAGTCGTATAATCTGACCAATCAAACTGAAAAGGCCGCTTCAATGCAAAAATTATTGAATACAAAATAATTAAATCAATCATCATTTAAAGCAAGATTACCATTGGTGCTCTGAGGCCATTGCAGAAGTCATTTGGCAAAAAAGTTCTAGGCTTTTTGATTTCTAAATATGGAGTGATCTAGTTGATCATGATATCGTTAAAAATTCAACGTAACGTAGAAATTTGAAGCCAAATGACTTACCCAATTATTTTTGATCGTTTTGCAACGGTCTCGCTATTTTGTGTTACAAAGCCGTCAATAATGATATCAGGTACCATAAGTGAGAAAAATAACATATCTATAAATTTGAACCCAAAAAGGCGCACAGGCCATCCGACTGCCACCTTAATCGGATGCAATTTTTTAGGATTTGGCATAAAGTGAGTGTTATTCGAATTAAACGAGGAGAAATTAACGGCCAATCTGAATTTAAACCCTGGTAGTGAAATGATAGGCTCTGATATCTTCCGTATTAAAAACTCCTTAACGAAAAAGACCCTGAAAAATCAGGGAAATACTGAAAAAATGATTTTATAATTGAAAAAATATCCCTACCTTTGCACCTCTTTAAGCAAATATGGGTAAACAACCTCTGATCAAACAGGATGGTGTAATTATTGAAGCCTTGAGCAATGCGATGTTCAGGGTAAGATTGGAAAACGGTCACGAGGTAATAGCTACTATATCCGGAAAAATGCGTATGCACTATATTCGTATTCTTCCCGGGGACAAGGTGGGGATTGAAATGAGCCCGTATGACCTGACAAGAGGACGTATTATTTTAAGATATAAATAAACCGAGATGAAAGTTAGAGCATCTATTAAAAAACGCAGTGCAGACTGCAAAATCGTACGCCGCAAAGGAGTACTTAGAATTATTAACAAAAAGAATCCCCGATTCAAACAACGTCAGGGTTAATTCATTACATAAAAAACTTATTCAAACGTAATATGGCTCGTATAGCAGGTATTGACTTACCAAAAAACAAGAGAGGAGAAATCGGATTGACTTATATCTATGGTATTGGTCGCTCAACTGCTCAGAATATTTTGAGCAAAGCAAGTATCGATTTTGATAAAAAAGTAAAGGATTGGAATGATGAGGAACAGACAACGATTCGTAACATTATTACTTCTGAGTATAAAGTAGAAGGTCAATTGCGTTCTGAAGTTCAAACCAGCATCAAGCGTTTGTTAGATATCGTTTGTTATCGTGGTTTACGTCACCGTAAAGGGTTGCCTTTACGTGGACAACGTACTCGTACGAATTCTAGAACGCGTAAAGGTCGTCGTAAAACAGTTGCGGGTAAGAAAAAAGCACCGAAGAAATAAAATACTCTTGGCTCTCAAATTATTGATAGTCATAAAGTTAAAACAAATAATTAAAGTAAAGAATTGATATAAAATGGCAAAAGGAAATCAACAAACCAGCGCAAAAGCCGCCGCCAAAAAGAGAATCGTGAAGGTGGATGCACACGGAGATGTGCATGTAACCGCAAGTTTCAACAATATCATTGTGGTCTATACCAATAAAAAAGGTCAGGTCATTTCATGGAGCAGTGCCGGTAAAATGGGCTTCCGTGGAAGTAAAAAGAATACACCGTATGCTGCGCAATTAGCATCTCAAGATGCCGGTAAGGTAGCCTTCGATGCGGGTATGAAAAAAGCCGATGTATTTGTAAAAGGGCCTGGTTCCGGACGTGAAAGTGCCATTCGTGCTGTATCCGGTTCAGGAATCGAAGTGACATCCATTTTTGATGTAACACCGCTTCCACATAACGGATGTCGCCCTCCAAAGAAAAGAAGAGTATAAGATACTTCAAATATTTACCCTGAATCGAACTTTAGGATTTTGATATGAGTCAGGGTGTATTATTCACTAAAATCCAATAAATTATTATGGCAAGATATACAGGTCCAAAAACAAAGATTTGCAGAATTTTCGGCGAGCCTATCCTCGGTAACGGAAAATATCTGAGCAAAAACAGCAACCCACCCGGACAACACGGGCAGGCTCGTAAGAGAAAGCAACTGGGTGAATACGCTCTTCAGTTGCGTGAAAAACAAAAAGCTAAATACACCTATGGGGTGTTAGAGCGTCGTTTCAGAAATACATTTGAAGAAGCTGCCCGATTAAAAGGCGTAACAGGTGAAAATCTGATTCGTTTATTGGAAGCCCGCCTCGATAATACCGTTTATCGTATGGGTTTAGCAGAATCACGTCCCGCGGCACGTCAGTTGGTTTCACACAAACATATTACCGTTAACGGTGAAGTTTGTAATATTCCTTCTGCTTTACTTAAACAAGGTGATGTGATAGGAGAGAAAGAAAAAAGAGCAGCCAATACCGCTCTGGTTTCACGATTCCGCGGTAAAGATCCAAAAATCAATTGGCTTGACTGGAACGAAAAAGATATGAAAGGAACTTATGTGGCTCATCCTGAGCGCGAGAGTGTACCTGAAAATATCAAAGAACAATTGATTGTGGAATTGTATTCCAAATAATTTGTTCGGTCCTGACTTTTTTATTTCAAATTTTAAACCACATAAGTTAATGGCAATTTTAAATTTCCAAAAACCAGACAAAATAGTTCTCCAGAAAGCCAACGAATTCGAAGGTGTATTTGAATTCCGACCACTTGAACCAGGTTTCGGTGTCACCGTTGGTAACTCACTCCGACGTGTTTTGCTGAGTTCACTGGAAGGATACGCCATCAGCGGTATCCGCATCGAAGGAGTCGACCATGAGTTCACGACCATCAAAGGCGTTACCGAAGATGTTACTGAAATCATCCTCAATCTTAAACAAGTACGCTTCAAGAAAAAACTGGATACAGAAATCTCCAGCGAAAAATTTGAAGTTTTAATTAAAGGAAAAGAACAATTCACCGCCGGCATGATTGGAGAAGCAACGAATAGCTTCGAAATCACCAACCCGGATTTAGTGATTTGCAATATGAACACCTCAACCAATCTCAAAGTTGAATTGAGTGTAATCAAAGGCCGGGGCTATATTCCTGCTGATGAAAACAAATCCAGAGAATTGGCAGCTGGCTGGATCGCTACAGATAGTATCTTCACGCCGATCAAAAACGTAAAATATACGATCGAAAATACCCGTGTTGAACAACGTACGGATTTCGAAAAACTGATTTTGGAAGTGAGCACAGATGGAACAATTCATCCGGAAGATGCCGTCAAACAAGCATCACGTATCCTAATTCAGCATTTGATGCTGATTACGGATGAGAACATCACCTTCGATACCGGCGTATCTGAGAAACACGATGTCGTGGACGAGCAAACCTTAAAACTTCGTCAGGTGTTAAAAACACCATTAGAAGACCTCGATTTATCCGTACGTGCCTTCAATTGCTTGAAAGCTGCAAAAATCAACAGCTTGAGTGAATTGGTTCAATACGAACAAGATGAATTGATGAAATTCAGAAACTTTGGTCAAAAATCTCTTTCTGAGATCGAACAAGTATTGATCGATCGTGGATTGGGCTTCGGAATGGACCTGTCAAAAATTAATTTAGAAGACCTTTAAACCCGGATCATCCGTAAAAATTTAGTATCATGAGACACGGTGCAAAAATAAACCACTTAGGACGTAAAACGCCTCATAGAAAGGCCCTGATGCGCAATCTGGCCTGTCAGTTGATTCAACATAAACGTATAGTAACAACATTAGCCAAAGCAAAAGCGCTCCGGGTTTTCGTTGAACCATTACTGACTAAATCAAAAGAAGATACAACCCACCAACGTCGTGTTGTATTCTCTTACCTGCAAGATAAAGAAGCACTGAAAGAATTATTCAGTAATGTTAATACCAAAATTGCCAATCGCCCCGGTGGTTATTGCCGAATCATCAAACTTGAAAAACGTGTGGGTGATGCTGCTGATATGGCCATGATTGAATTGGTTGATTTCAACGATATTTATAATGTTAAAGCAACAGTGGGTGAAGAGAAGAAAAAGACCCGTCGTGGCCGTCCGAGGAAAGTAGCTGAAGCCAAAACTGAGGTGAAATCTGAAGCACCTGCTCCGGTTGCCGCTGAAGAAGCACCTGTTGTTGAGGATGTTGTTGCTGAAATTCCTGTAGTTGCTGAAGATGTTTTAGCAGACGTTCCGGAAACTCCAGAAGTTTCTTTAGCTGATGAAACAATCGCAGCAGAAACTCCTTCTGAAAATCAAAATGAGGAGCCTTTAGCTTAATATCATATCTAACTAAATATAGAAAAGCCATTCTTTGAGTGGTTTTTTTTTGTGCCATCCTCAATGCTTTTACAATGGTCTATTTGAACCTACTTAGGGCTTGCTGCTTATCTCACTGGCGCTTCAAATTCAAGGTAGTGTTGATAGAATAGTATATTCTACAACCCTTGGACAATGACACTATGGTTGAAGAAGCCAGTGAGAAGTGAAAATCAGAAAAAAAACTGCAAGCTTATTGAGGTGATATGAAAAATTATTGTGCATCTAAATGAACGAAAATTACTCCATCATGTACTGGAATCAGCTATTTTCACGTTAATCAGCAAGCCCTAGATAGATAGCATGAGAATTAAAAGAAGGGAAGTATTAGGCAAGTCTATGGACCGCATATTCAAAAACGCCGTGCAACTGTATGAGCATCATTCACGCCATCACTTGATGATATCAATTACTTTCACGTTAATAACAAGCTCTAATGAATCACAATTTGATGGAGTCTATCTTTATTCATGTACTCATTGGGATTAACGGCCATTTCCACCTCCTGAATTCTCATCGCCTCCACCCTCATCTTTCTTCAAATTTTCATCGCGGTTCTTAGATTCTTTTTCCTTTTCCTTTTTTGTTTGCATTCTTTTCGGTGCTTCTGCATTGTGCATACTCTTACTGGCAAAACGAATTTGAAGGTTTATACCAATTGTTCTGGTTAAATTTTTCCGTAGTACATTTTGATTATAAAACGGATATAGCCTGTATTGCGTTTCAGTTTGGAGTGTGTTAAAAACATCGGTGGCATTCACAGTTAAATTCACCAGATTTTTCATGAAGGATTTTTTCACGGCGATATCTATATTCCCATAGGGTGCAATGCTACCCTGTGCTACGGCAGTGCGCGCATTATAGTTCCCGGTTAATTGAGCATTCCATCCGGAAGGTAATTTGGCATTGGTGACCAATTTCGCAAAACCACCAAATCCTCTTGCGCCCAAATTTCCCTCCACATTACTTCCATCAATGATATTTCTGAATACATTCAAGTTGATTGTGGCATCCCACCATTTGAGCAAATTCATTTTTGTGGTTATTTCCAATCCATAGGTTTGACCGGTTGCTAAATTTCGGTTTTGTGAAAAGGTTGTACCATCCGGATTAAAGCGCCTGAAACGCTGAATTAAATTATTGGTATATTGATAGTAAACACTCCCCATGAAGGTGTTTTGATTCCCAAATTGATTGCTATACGTTATCTCAGTCGCATGTATAAATTCTGGTTCTAAACCCGGATTGCCCATACTTGTATCCAGCGGATTTGTAACATCTATGAACGGGATAAGCTGGAAGAAATTGGGGCGATTTACCCGTCGTGAGTAATTAAAATTGAGGTCTTCGTGGGTGCTGATTTTTTGACTCACAAAGAGGGTGGGAAATAAATTAAAATAACCATTATTTACACCGGCATTATATTGATAAACAAAACCTTCATAGCCAAAATATTCACCCCTCAATCCGACCTGTATGCCTGTTTTTTTCCATTGGTTCGCATAATTCGCATAAAGACCATGAACTTGTTGGGTAAATCTGAATTTATTTTTCAAGATCGTTTCCGGTTGTTCGTCCTGATTAAAATATTGAATAGTTGGCTGATTTTCTGATTTGAATTGGATAAAATAGGTTCTCTCCCCAATATCAATGCGCGCATTTTTTCCGATAGGTTTGGTATAATCAATCTGGAAAGTTCCGTTCCAGTTACCGCCTCTAACTGGGTTATTTTGATTAAAGCCATTGGTCATCACCATATTTGAATCGAATAAAATGGTTTCAAAAGTACTAGATCGTATATAGCGAGTTTTACTATAATTCAATTCAATATTTAAATCTTCTTTAGGATCTTTAAAGGTGTGTTTATACTGCAAATTGGTTGTAGAACTTAAAGGATTGCCGGTATAAATATTTCTTCGTTCCTGGGCATTGATGAGGGTTTCATAGTTATATTCGTTTCGAATGGTATTTAAACTATTCCCTCTCATCTTGGCTGCAAAAATGTTTTCACTTAAAGTAATTTTGTTGCGTTTGTCGATATTGTATTCGGCACCTAAATTAATGAATCCACTTAATGGACGACGGTCGTTATGTGTGAATGACGAATAAGTGAGTGGGTCATCGTAATTATCCCGTTCATTCGTGGTTTCTTCCCATGTTTTAGAGGTACGCCCATTTGCATTCAAAAATTAATTCCATTTACCAACATTGGCGTTCAGGTTTACCCCCGTATTGAATCTAAATGGAATCGATCCCCCTAAAGTCAACATTCCATTGTAACCCGGTTTGCGATCTTTTTTAAGGATAATATTCACGATGCCGTTCATCCCTTGTGCTTCATATTTTGAAGATGGATTTGTAATCACTTCTATGCTTTCGATGCTGGATGCAGGAATGGTTTGTAAGGCTGTTTGCGGATCATTCCCGAACATCGATGAGGGTTTGCCATCAACCAGTAAGGTTACATTCGATTTTCCTCTTACACTTAGATTGCCATCCATATCCACATTCACCGAAGGAACATTATTCAGGACATCTGCAGCCGTTCCTCCTGCAGAAGTGATGTTTTTATCTACATTAAACGTTTTTTTATCAATCCCAATTTCCATAGCAGGTTTCTCTCCTTTCACAACCACATCTTTCAACTTCTTATTGTTGTTATCGAGGGCAATGGTGCCTAACTTTTTGGTATTTCCTGCAATGGAGATGTTGTTTAGGTTTTGGGTAGTATAACCAATCGATGAAATACTCACTGTATAAAATCCGTCTGGCAAATCACTGATCGTAAAAATGCCTTGCTGATTGGTTTTACCTCCATAAACTTTAGTTCCATTTGCCGGTTTTACAACCACCGTTGCGAAGTCGATGGGTGATTGGTCAGCAGCGTCCGTAACAATGCCGGTCAGTTGCCCACTTTGCGCCAAAGCAGGAAATGAAATAAAAAGAAAAAGAGTGCAAAAAAGTCTGAACATAGGCCTCAAAAATAAGGAATCTGTCTGCCGGACTTTTGCAACAATCTGTTAATCTGTTTGGCTCTCATCTATTTTGGACTATGTTAGCATAAAATGGGGGGAGTTGCTATTGTTTAGATAATTTGAAAACATATTTTCCATTAACCTGAAGCAGATAGTTACCTGATGGCCAGTGTGCTGTTCCGATATTGATAGAATTTATACCACCTAAGTCTTTTTTTTCAAAAATGGTCCGTCCCATGATGTCGTAGATTTGTATACCTTCCAGATGTCGATTGTTTTGAAGAATAAAACCATCCTGAAAAGGTTGCGGATAAATGCTGAAGTGGTTTTGTGTCCAATCATTGCTTAACAAGGGTGAGCATTGAATATTATTATTTAGTAATTGATTGGTAACAGCTGTTTGTTTGTTGTTCACAAAATTTTTTAGTCCAAATACGGTGATACCACCCGGTCCGTTTAGCATAAGGTCATAGTGAGAGCTGGAATCGAATTTGCCATTGCTATACTGTTTTTTCGGATCGGCATAGACACTGGCTTGAATCACCTGACGAATAGAATCGATTCGTGGGTCGAAATATTGATTGTCAAAATCTTGTTTGAGCATACAAAATGCCTCATCGTACAATGAATGATAATGTGAACTACTGAGCATTTGTTGGATCAGTGGACGATTGGATGCGGGCTGCGACACATAATACATATCCAGGTTTTTGAGTTGCGTGGTACTCAAATTTTGTTTGAAACTTCCAAAAGCTTCATTGTTGTCCCAAGCAATCCACTCGAACCGGTTATTCAGGATATTATGGTAAACGTAATAATTATGACCACTTCCTAAATAGCTATCCAAACTGGAAAACAAATTCATTGCAGCCCATTGTTTCAAAAAGTTATTTGTATTGAAAGCAGATTCCAGCGTTTGTTCAAGGGTGTTAGCCGGTGTATTATTGATGAAATCAATGAGGTTGATGAGGTCGCCCCAGTTGTTCAGGCTATTGTTGTTTTTTAATTCGTAATCAGCTTCGTACAGGTTTTGTGCAGCACTTCCCTTCCATCGAAGATCTCCATGAGGATCACCTTTAAATAAATTTCCATCTTTATTGCCAAACCATCGTTCACAAAATTCATCATCTACTTCTTCCACTACAACATACAGGCCCCATAATTGATTATTCATGTAAACATTACAATAGGTTGTTCGTGGCGCTGGCAACTGATGCTCAATCAGAAAATCATTACAGAGTTTTTCACGCATGAAAGAAGGATCTTTAAAAGAATTGTTGAAATTGATTTTTTTAAGCCCATGCATATCCTGCCCCGGATCAAATCGGTTGATATCTAGTTTGAAAGATTTTTTTTGCCCCGGACCATTGAACGATGAATTACCCTTTGCTTTGATTCCTACTTGATGATAGATTTGACCATTCAATTCAATATCTACTTTTAAATAGGTATCGTTTGCATGCGACCAAATCAATGAATCGTAAAAATTGGAATAGGGGAACGTAATATGAAGCTGATGGATGTAGGTCATATTAAAAATGGAATCCCCATTGGCTGCAAAGATGTTTGGCTTGAAAGCCAGAATAAGGATTCCTAATAGAATGTTGTGCTTGTTCATAAAAGAATGATTTGATGAATACCGAATGTGCTTCGCAGCTAACTGCCTCTGACCTCATAAAAATACAAAAGTTAAAAAATTACAATTGACTTTTACTGGATTTCCCATTGCTGGTACCTGAAAATGAACCTCATACTAAGTTGAAGATTAAATATGTATGAATTTGAAATTACTTTTTTTTATTTTTGAATTCTTGACTTAGCTTTAAGTCTTCAATCAACTAAAAATTTATCCTATGGCAAAAGCAATTAAAAAAGCCGCAAACAGAAAACCTGCCCGTCAGGCATCAGAACCAGCTACTCCCCAAACCGCAGCAGCAAGTGCAACCCGTGTTATTTCAAAAGCCGCGCGTCCTGCCTCACGCAGTATTGGTGTACAGGCAGCCGGCGACCTCGTCGATCAATTAAACAATATTGATTTTCGAATGATGATTGGCGGACCATTACAAGCAGCGATTGATGCACAAGTTGCATCGTCCATGGCCACTATCAATTTTATCAAACAAGTAGGTTTTGATGAAGACGGTGAAATTCGTACGGTTGAATTTAAATACAAAAAAACCAAGTCAGACGGTTCTACCGAGGATGCGACTGTTGATGTACCTCTGTTAAGTATGCTACCTATCCCAAGTTTGCGTATTGATTCAGTGGATATCAATTTTAATGCTAAATTGAATTCCGTCCAAACCACAGAAGTGAAAGACGAACTTAAAGTGGGCGTTGAAGCAAAAGCAGGCTGGGGGCCGGTGAGTTTTAAGGTTACTGCCTCCTACCAGCGTTCAAGCACGACCGGTTTTAAGGTAGAAAAAGAGTTTACCCTAAATGTTCGGGTTAAAGCAGTACAGGATGAAATTCCAGCCGGTTTGGAGAAGATTTTGAACTTATTGAGTCAGTCCTAAATCAAAAACTTTTTTTAACGGATAGGCCACTTTTGAATTTGTAGTGTTCTTGCCATTTCAAAGGTGGTCTTTTTGGTTATTTAAACTAAATCTAACATGATTACCTTATCCGAATACCTGGGTTTTATATTTATTGAAATAACGAATGCCAGGGTGATGGCTGATAAAGAATCTGCGCGAATTGCTGAAATGTATTCTCAAAATCCATTATTCGAAAAATTTTCGGTTCCTCGATTTAAAATACCGGAAATGGAATTGAGTATTCCGGTCGTTATATCGGGTGCCAAGTATAGCAGTACGCTTGAATTTACAGAGAATAAGGAAGGCTTTATTCAACAAATCAAAAACGAATTATCCATTTCTATTAAAAAATTGATGATTAAACGAAAGTTGCAATTCTCTTTGA
>DAIRSC010000029.1:0-14749 GCA_036804585.1 Chitinophagaceae bacterium | reverse complement strand
GGCTGATTGGATTTTAAAGAAAAATGCAATCAGAGTCAGAATACGACTGATAATCGGCTTTATCAGTGAGTGTGAATGAAATGAATGAAAACTCGCCATGACATCGTGATAGGGTCTATTTTATCTCTCATTTTGAGATTGTTGCTAAACCTCCCGGAATTCACAGAGCAGTCATTAGGTTTCAAATTTCTCCATAAACTGCCATGAACTTTTTTGCCAAATGACTTTTGCAACGGTCTCAAATTGGTATTACATTTGCAGTCCTAAAAAAAAGACGATGTTCAATAATTTAACGGAAAGACTAGAAGGAGCCTTCAAACAACTCAAAGGAGAAGGCAAGATTTCGGAAATCAACGTGGCTAGTACCGTCAAAGAAATACGCAGGGCTTTGGTTGATGCGGATGTGAACTATGCCATTGCCAAGGAATTTACCGATAAGGTGAAGGAAAAGGCGATGGGAGAAAAAGTACTCACATCGGTAACACCGGGGCAATTGATGGTGAAAATTGTGAAGGATGAACTGGTTGAATTGATGGGTGGGATTGAAGCAGAATTAAACACTCAAGGCAATCCGACTGTTATTCTCATCGCAGGTTTGCAGGGGTCGGGAAAAACAACCTTTAGTGGTAAGTTGGCCAATTTTTTAAAAACCCAAAAGAACAAAAAACCTTTGTTGGTGGCAGCCGATATATATCGTCCTGCGGCCATGGATCAATTGTCGGTATTGGCTGAGCAAATTAAAGTGCCCATTCATATTGAACGTGAAAATAAAGATGCTGTTTCCATTGCCCGAAATGCCGTTGCTTATGCGAAAGACAATCAGCATAATGTGGTCATCATTGATACGGCAGGGCGATTGGCGATTGATGAGGAAATGATGACAGAGGTTGCCAATATCCGTAATGAAGTGAAACCACAGGAGATTTTATTTGTGGTGGATTCGATGACCGGACAAGATGCGGTAAACACAGCCAAGGCCTTTAATGAACGATTGGATTTTACCGGTGTGGTATTAACCAAATTGGATGGAGATACCAGAGGTGGCGCTGCTCTGACGATTAAGTACACCGTGCAAAAACCCATCAAATTTGTAAGCATGGGTGAAAAACTCGATACCCTGGATGTGTTTTATCCTGAAAGGATGGCACAAAGGATATTGGGAATGGGCGATATCACAACCTTGGTGGAGCGCGCTCAGCAACAATTTGATGAAGAGCAATCAAAAAAATTAGAGAAAAAAATCAGAGCCAATAAATTTGATTTTGACGATTTCAAAACGCAATTGAATCAGATCAAAAAAATGGGTAACCTGAAGGATCTGTTGGGGATGATTCCGGGCGTTGGGAAAGCCATCAAAGACATTGATATTAGTGATGATGCCTTTAAAGGCATTGAAGCAATGATTAATTCTATGACACCTGCCGAACGAAAAGATCCGGACATCATTGATGCCAACCGTCGCAAAAGAATTGCAGGAGGAAGTGGAAAAGATATCAATGAAGTGAACGCCTTCATGAAACAATTTGAACAAATGAAGGAGATGATGAAGATGATGAATAAAATGGGTGGCATGGGTATGCGTATGCCCGGAATGCGTTAAACACCTTTGAATCACAACGGATCAGTTTGAAAGATACACTTTGTATATACACCGATGGATCATCGCGCGGGAATCCAGGGCCGGGTGGTTATGGGGTAATATTACATTGGAAGAATACACAAAAGGAAATGAGTGCGGCTTACCGCTTAACCACCAACAACCGCATGGAGCTTATGGCCGTGATCGTTGCCTTGGAAAGTTTAACACGTCTGGGTTTGAATATTGATATTTTTACGGATAGTAAATATGTGGTGGATGCCGTTGAAAAAAAATGGGTTTTTGGCTGGGTGAAAAAAAATTTTAAAAACAAAAAAAATAAAGATTTGTGGCTTCGTTTTTTAGATAACTATCGCAAACATCAAATCCGATTCCATTGGGTGAAAGGGCATGCGAATCACCCTCAGAATAATCGTTGCGATGAGTTGGCTACCATGGCTGCCGATCAAGGGCCATATTTAATTGATACACAGTATGAATTGGAACAGGTTTCATAATCAAATAAATTATTAATAGCCTAAATGAGCCTATAATTGTTGAAAGATAATATCTGAGCTTTCCGACCTATTCCACTATATCTTCCTTACTTCTTTTTAATTGCGTGTTGGCACTTTTTCTTAACTTGTTACCGGTGGCTTCTGCATATCCTTTACGTCGGTGGATGATATCGATGCACAGATATAATGCTTCTAAAAAAGAACTATGATCGGCCATGTTTTTTCCGGCGATATCGAAAGCGGTTCCGTGGTCAGGTGAAGTGCGCACTATTTGAAGTCCTGCTGTATAGTTCACGCCCATTCCTTTATCAAAACTTTTAAAAGGAATCAATCCTTGATCGTGATACATGGCCAGGGTGCAATCAAATTGCAAATCGTGTTGACGCGCAAAAAAAGCATCAGCGCTATAAGGACCATAAACCAGCATACCTTCGTTCTTTAATTTTTCGATAGCAGGTAAAATAATTGTTTCTTCTTCTTTTCCTATCAGGCCACTATCACCTGCATGTGGATTTAATCCGAGCACGGCCATTTTGGGGCGGTCAATACCAAAATCTTTAATCAGGCTTTCGTTGATGATTCGTAATTTACTAATGATTTGATCTTGTGTAACATGTTTCGCAATTTCACTGACCGGAACATGTTCAGTTAACAATGCTACCCGCAAATGATCGCTGCACATCATCATCACAACATCCTTTGCACCAAACTTATCCTTCAGGAAAGGGGTATGACCGCTGTAATTAAAATCGGGCGTTTGTGCATTTTTTTTATGAATAGGGTTGGTCAGCAAGCCATCCAGTTGTCCATCTTTTAAACATTGAGTGGCCACCATGAGTGAACGCACCCCGAATTTACCTCCTATATCATTCATCACACCGGGGGTCACTGAAACCTCATCATCCCAACAAGTAAAAATATTGATGCCTTTTGGGTTCAGGTTATTTAAATCCTTGGTGCCTGAGTATTGCATTTGGCTGTCGGCAATGAGATTTTTGTAGTAATTGACCACTTTGTTGCTGGCAAAAATGATGGGTGTTACAAAATCCAGTAAGCGGTGTTCAGAAAAAGCTTTGATGATGAGTTCAATGCCAATGCCGTTGATATCGCCAGTTGTAATGCCAATGCGTGGTTTAAGGGGAGTGGTTTGCATAATGTAGTGACAAAGATAATCAGGGGAAATCGAAAAAAACTCGTTCATTTCACAGTGATTGGTTCCAATGAAGGCTCCAATCTTCAGTCTACGAACAAAAGGCCGAATAATTCGAATCAATCCTAATTATTCAAGAGTATGGTCTCAATCTCGACAGGGCCGCCATAAAACATGCTGGCTGTTTTTGCAAAATGAGGGGTTTGAGCACTCACGTAAAAACGGTTTTCGCCCATTCGATTCTCGGCAAGAAGTCTGTTTTCGGACAAATATTTTTTGGCCGCTTTGGCTAAGGGGCCTGCATTGTCAAAAATCGACTTCCTCCCATTAAAAAAAGCATCAATTTCGTTTTTTATAAGTGGATAGTGGGTACAAGCCAACAAAATGGCGTCCCGATCGCTGAAACCTGGATTGCTGAGGTATTGGTGTAAAAGTGCTTTGGATACTTCCGAATCAAACAAGCCTTCTTCAATCATGGGAGCTAGGAGCGGGGTGGCCATTTGAAAAATATCCATTTCGGAATGATATTCTTGTGCCAACAAAGGATAGATACCACTCTGAATGGTAGCATGCGTGCCAATGATCCCGAGTTTTTCCACATGTTGGGTGATCATTTCCTGAATCACCGGGCGAATCACCCCCATGATTTCAACCTCTTGCCAATATAATTGCCTCAGATAGCCAGCTGCCAAAGCAGAAGCCGAGTTGCAGGCAATAATGATTAATTTAACGGGTTGTTGGATCAGGAATTCAACAATTTGACGACAATAGCCTCGAATCACTTCGGGGCTTCGGTCGCCATATGGCATGTGAAGCGTGTCTCCAAAATAGATAAAATGTTCATGAGGGAGAGCTTCTTCAATGGCTTTGGCAACAGTTAATCCGCCAATTCCTGAATCAAAAATACCGATAGGAAGCTGGGCTTTGTTCATAGGAAGCTACAAAGCTAAGAAACGGAACTGTTCAATTATTTGATTTTTTGATTAACTTCGCACGTTGGAAATGATTAACATTCCAAAAATTACTATAAAAGAAAGTTATAACTGTTGGGCAGATCGCAGTAAACTGAAAATCAATGCAAAATAAACGAAACAATGGACATGATTATCACGGTGGTGGCAGCAATTGTCGCCCTACTCATAGGCATAATTGCCGGCAAATTCATATTTAATAAGAATACTCAAAAATTCATCGATGATGCACAGCAGCAAGCCGAAAGAATCTTAAAAGAAGCTGAAACACAGGCCGAAACAATTAAAGAAAAAAAGAAGTTAGAAGCCAAGGAATACTATTTACAGCAAAAATCGGAGCATGAAAAAAATGTCATGCAACGAAATCAGAAGCTGACTGATGGAGAAAATCGACTGAAACAAAAAGAAAAGGACCTGAATGATAAAACCCAACAGGCCCAGAAACAAATTCAGGAATACGATCAAAAGAAGGTTAACTTAGATCGTCAGCTCGAAGTCGTTTCCTTAAAGCAGGAAGAGTTGAACAAACAACACGGAGAACATATTCGCCGATTAGAAAAAGTAAGCAACCTGAAGGCGGAAGAAGCCAAAGCCGAATTGATCGAGGCGATGAAGAACGAAGCAAAGACGGCAGCTATGGCTCATGTGCAGGAAATCATGGAAGAGGCCAAAGTAAAAGCTAACAAAGAAGCCAAAAAAATCATTATTCAAACTATACAGCGCACCGCTGCCGAACAAGCCATTGAAAATGCTATTACGGTATTTAATTTGGAAAGCGACGATATTAAAGGGCAGATTATTGGAAGAGAAGGCCGGAATATTCGGGCCCTGGAAGCTGCAACTGGTGTTGATTTAGTGGTCGACGATACACCTGAAGCCATCATTTTAAGTAGTTTCGATCCATTACGTCGTGAAATAGCCCGATTGTCTTTACAACGATTGGTTCAGGATGGTCGAATGCATCCGGCACGTATTGAGGAAGTGGTGGAAAAAACTAAAAAGCAGATTGAAGAGCAGGTGATGGAGATTGGTGAGCGAACAGTGATAGAATTGGGCGTTCATGGATTGCACAAAGAATTAGTGAGAATGGTTGGTAGAATGCGTTTCCGTTCATCATACGGGCAAAATCTGTTGATGCACTCACGCGAAACAGCCAATTTATGTGCAATCATGTCTGCTGAATTAGGGTTGAATTCTAAATTGGCCAAACGAGCCGGATTGTTGCATGATATCGGTAAGGTGCCGGATGAAGAAACAGAATTGAGCCATGCCTTGTTAGGGGCTAAGTTGGCTGAAAAGTATGGTGAACATCCGTCAGTAGTCAATGCCATTGGCGCTCACCATGATGAAATGGAAATGAAATTTGTGATTTCTCCGATCATTCAGGCCTGTGATGCAATTAGTGGTGCTCGTCCGGGCGCGCGTCGCGAAATCATGGCGAGCTATCTGGAACGAATCAAAGACCTGGAAACGTTGGCTTTGAGTTATAACGGGGTCGAAAAAGCCTATGCGATTCAGGCTGGCAGGGAACTGCGGGTAATCGTTGAGGCCGAAAAAGTTTCAGATGCCGAGAGTGAAAAACTATCTTTTGAAATGGCCGATAAAATTCAAAAGGAAATGCAGTATCCGGGGCAAATTAAGGTGACCGTTATTCGTGAAAAACGGGCGGTAAATATTGCTCGATAAACGAGGCACAGATGAGAACATCAATTGTTGTATTCGTCGCACTATACTTGTATTAAACCACACAACCTTTTTATTGACCGCTAATCAGGCTGACTCCTGTTTAGTTAACAATTTCTTGAATTAATTTTACCTTGAAATTAACAACTTCAAAAAGATAACTATATATTTACAAGCTTTTAAAAAATGATTCACATGAACAAGACATTACGACTTCTGATGGCGTTGATTTTACTGGCCAATGTCAGTTTTGGACAATCCATCTCAGGAGAAATTTACGGTCGAGTAGTTGACGAAAAAGGACAACCATTGGATTATGCTTCCGTCCAGGCTTTGGAAGGCGGATTGGTTCGTGGGGGTAATAAAACCGATCAGTTTGGTAACTATAAGATTAAACCTTTGCAGCCCGGTAAGTATACGATCAAAGTAACTTTCGCCGGATATTCAACACAGGAAATTCAAAATATTAACCTAGGGGTAGACAAACGTGTTCAGGTAGATATCCAGATGGAGAAAAAACCGGTTTCCGGACCCGGTATTACCATCAAGGAGTTTAAAATTAAATTGGTAGATGCTTCTGATCCTGGGAAAAAATCAATGACCAAGGAGCAGATCAAAACGCTTCCGACCATTGCTACGGGTGACTTTGCCGCCATGCAAGGTGGGGTATATCAAAGAAAAGCAGGAGATGCCGGATTAAATATCGGTGGAGACCGTGGTTCGTCGACTTTATATATGATTGATGGGATGATGATTCGCGGTGGAAGAAATGTGAATTTGCCTGTTGGGTCGATCAGTACTTTAGAATTGATTAGTAATGGGATGAGTGCCAAATACGGGAATGCAACCGGAGGTATTGTGGGTATTACTACCCGTGGTATTGAACAAAAATTTAATGGTAATTTACAGGCTCAACATTCAATTGAAGGATATAATAACAATTTGGTTTCATTGGATTTGTCAGGGCCTTTATACAGCGTGAAGAAAAATGGGAACAAACGCCCCGTAATCGGATTTGTATTGAATGCAGCAGTTACTTATGATAAGGATCCGGATCCATATTTTTACAAATATTACGAATTAAAGCCAGATGTCTTAAAACGAATTCAAGAACAACCTTTGGTGGCTAATCCAAATGGTACCGGAAACTTCGTAGAAGCATCTGAACAAGTAACCATCAACGATTTTAACCGGGTTAAAGCCCGTTCCAATGGACAATCTACAGGGATTAACTATTTGGGTAAATTGGAATTCCAGCCAACTGAACAAATTCAATTTACATTAGGAACTTATTTTGTATACGGCAATTCACGCGGATTTAGCTTTACCAACTCATTGTTTGCACCAGAAGCGAATTCTGTGGGTAATCAATATTCTGCACGTGGTTTTGCCCGTTTAACCCAGCGCTTGGGTAAACGTATGGATCAGGAAAAACAAGACGCGAAGAGATCTGCAATTTCTAATGCGTATTATACTTTACAGTTTACCTATCAAAAAGATTATTCATACGGAGCTAATCCGGTACATGATAAAAATATTTTTGATTATGGCTATGTAGGGCAATTCACCAATCATCGTAGTCCATTTTATGTGTTAGATACGGTTAAAGGTGGTTTTCAAGCATTGAAATATGTAGGAGATTTTATTGATTCGGTAACCTTCAATCCGGGTGGAATCAATCCACTTTTGGAGAATTATACGAAAGCTGTTTATCAGGATGAACGTTTCCAGGTAAGAAATTTGACCCAATTACAAGGTTATGGTGGTTTAAGAAATGGTGATGGTCCGAGCAGTGCTTATAGTTTATGGACTGGTCCGGGCGCACAAATCGGCAGTTATGGCTATTCAGAGGCCGATCAGGTTTCATTAAACTTGGATGCCTCTTTGGATATTGAACAAGGTTTCCGAAATACCAAACGTAAAGATCGTATTACCCACAATATCCAATTTGGATTGGGTTATGATCAACGTACGAGTCGTTCTTATTCCTTGGGCGCTTCAAGTTTGTGGCAATTAATGCGTAATATTTCTAATCGACATATTGCCAATTTAGATTTGGATAATCCTCAGTTTATCATTGGAGGACAAAGCTATACCTTGGATCAGGTTCAAAATGGTCAGGTCATTGTAAGTCAATTTGATACCGTTAAATATGACCGTAAATACATTGCTTCTGATCAAAGTCGTTTTGATGCAGAATTGCGCAAAAAATTATATGGTAGTGCGACCAATTTGAATTTAATTGATGTAGATAATTTGAATCCTAAAACATTCTCCTTGGATATGTTTTCTGCCGATGATTTGTTGAACGATGGAAACGATGTGGTTTCTTATTTTGGATATGATTATCTTGGAAATAAAGTGAAGAAACAACCTAGTTTCAATGATTTCTGGACCAAAAAAGATGCCCGTGGAGATTTTGCCCGTCCTGTTGGAGCATTCCGTCCGATTTATATGTTTGGATACATCCTGGATCGTTTCTCTTACAAAGATTTGAATTTCAATATCGGACTTCGTGTAGACCGATATGATGCGAATCAAAAAGTATTAAAAGATCCATATTCTTTGTACGGGGTATTAACCGTGGATGATTTAAGCAAAGGATCTACCTGGTATAATTATAATGTAGCTACGGATAAAAATGACAATGACAAAAAAGCACCGGCTCCGACCTCTTTCGATAAAGATTATGTGATGTATGTGGACAATAATCAAAGCAGTAAACCAACGATCGTAGGTTATCGTAAAGGAGATATTTGGTATGATCCGTTCGGTAAAGAAATTGCTGATCCTACCATCTTGTCTGGCTTATACGCAGGTGGTTTGCCTATTCAACCTTGGTTACAAAACAATAAGGATAGTATCAAGAGCACCACGTTTAATCCGAATAATTCTTTCGAAGACTACCGCCCTCAAGTTACTTTGTCACCTCGTATTCAGTTCACATTCCCAATTTCAGAACAGGCCTTATTCTACGGTAACTATGATGTGATTTCCCAAACACCAAGTTCCAGCAACTTTGTAACACCGGATGATTATTATTTCTTGGCTGAACGTCAGGCAGCCATCGGAAATGCCAACATGCGCATGGAAAGAGCAATCAACTATTCATTGGGATATCAGCAACGTTTATCAAAACGATCTGCCATCACTATCGAAGCTTATTATCGTGAGCGTAAAGATCAAATCCAAATTCAACGTTATATCCTGGCTTACCCAATCACCTATACTTCATTTGGTAATCGTGACTTCTCTTCAACAAAAGGGATGACGGTGAAATTGGATTTCAGAAGATCAGGTCCTTTGCGTATGAATGTGGATTATACCCTACAATTTGCTGAAGGTACCGGTTCAAATACAACCTCCCAGTCCTCTTTATTAGCAACCGGGCAGCCGAACTTAAGAACAGTATTTCCATTGAATGTTGATTCACGACATATGTTGAATGTGACCATTGATTATCGTTACATCAATGATGGTAGAGGTGGAAACCGCGGACCAAAAATCGGCAATAAATATCCACTCGAAAATGCCGGTATCAACTTGCTCTTCCGTACGCGTAGTGGTGAACCATACACCCGAGCGGCCCTTGCCACTCCATTGGTTGGAGGCGACTTCCAAAGTACCCCAATCATCGGTACCGTGAACGGTTCACGTTTACCATGGCAGTATGAAGTGAGCACACGTATTAATAAACAATTCATTATTATGCGAAAAGCCAAAAAAGACAATGAAGGCAATGTGGTTAAATCAAAATCGCCTTTGATGTTAGATGTTTATACTTACATCACCAATTTGTTGAATACTCGTAATACGTTGAGTGTTTATGGTTATACCGGAGTAGGTGATGATGATGGATTCCTCAATTCACCGCAAGGACAACAAGCAGTCACTAATTTCCAGTTTCAGCAATCATATCGCGACTTGTATACCATGCGTTTAGCAAGTCCGGGTAACTTTAATAACCCACGCAGAATTTTTATCGGATTCACCTTTGATTTTAATTAATAAATAAAACAAGATTCATAGCATATGAAAAAGTTGATTATACTTTGTATCACACTCGCTTCAGTGTATACATTAAACGCAACGCCTAATGTTGGTGGAAAAAGCAAAGGCTTGAACAAAACAGCAGCCGGATGTAATGCCACGACAGCCGTGATTGACTTGGATATCAATAATGTCAGAGCCCACTTGATGAATGGGGGTGATATGTGGTGGGACATTCCAACAGGTACTGCCTATTATGAGGTGCCTAAAGGAAGTAACAAAAACTCCCTCTTTAGTGGTTCAATTTGGATTGGAGGTTACGATCGTGCCACCGGAGTATTAAAGGTTGCGGCTCAGACTTATCGCCAAACTGGGAATGATTTTTGGACAGGTCCCCTGGATGAAAATAATGGTTATAGTATCACTTTCCAAACATGTGCCGACTGGGATCGGTTCTGGAAAATCAACGCATCCGATGTGAACAAATTTAAAGGATTCTACCAGGGATTAACCGATCCCGGGCAGATTGCAAATGCTTTGAGTTCAAAAATTTCTGATATACCGGATATCATTAAAGAATGGCCGGCGGAGGGAAATCCGGATATCAAAAGTTCAAGCAATGGGAGTATTCCTGCTCCAAATCGTGAGATGGCCGAATACGTGAATGTGGACGGCCAACCGGGATATAATTGGAGAGGTGGAGACTATCCAAGCATTTTAGGAGATCAATATATCTGGTGGGTATTTAACGATCGAGGAGATGCGAAAACGGAAACAACTTCAGAATCAATCGGTCTCGAAATTCATGCAGGTGCTTTTGCTTTTGCAACCAACGACTGTTTGAATGAAGCCACTTTTTATAACTACAAGATATATAATTTTAGTACCAATCCACTGGATAGCACCTATATGGCTACATGGTGTGATGCGGATTTAGGTTATGCATTCGATGACTATGTTGGTTGCGATACAGCTCGTGGGTTGGGTATTCTTTATAATGGAGATAGTTACGATGAGGGCGCTCAGGGATATGGATTTGAAATTCCGATGGTAGCTGTTGACTATTTCCAGGGGCCTAAATATTTTAACCAGGCTACACAGAAAGATACCGAATTGAAAATGACGGTATTCACCTATTACAACAACGTTTCAGGTGTCACCGGTAATCCGGATGTATTGGATGACTATTATCAATTCATTACCGGTTCTTGGAAGGATGGCCAATGTTTTACAACTGCTTGTAATGCAAGAGATGTAGGCCCTTGTACCAAATTCATTTTTTATGGCGATCCATGTAAAGGTGGTTGGACTGAAGCAACATGCAACAATGTTCCTGCAGATCGTCGATTTATTCACTCTTCTGGTCCTTTCCCATTGTTGCCGGGCGCAGAACCAAATAATATCACTATCGGTGCTGTTTGGGTTCCGAATACAGGTGGTGGTGCTTCAGCCTGTTTCTCGAAAATTCAGATTTGCGACGATAAAGCCCAAGATCTTTTCGACAATGCATTTAAATTACCATTCGGTCCTCAGGCGCCAAATGCAGTTGTTCAGTCATTAGATCGTAAACTCGTATTTGATCTGGATAATTTTGCCAGCTCAAATAACTTCGGCGAAGGTTATGGTACCAACCTCGAAAAAGCTTACATGCGTGAGGTTTCTAAAAAAGCGGTAAAGGCTGGTTCGTCTGATAGCTTATATAAGTTTGAAGGTTATTTGGTATTCCAGTTAAAAAATGAATTGGTTGCCTTGTCAGATATCCGTTCAAAAGATGGTTCAATCAATACCGATAAAGCACGTCTTGTATTCCAATGCGATAAAAAAAATGGTATAAAGGATATCATCAATTTTGAAGTAGACCCTGCAATATCTTCCGATTATTATGTCCCTAAATTAATGGTGAACGGTACGGATAATGGTATCAGACACTCTTTCCAAATTGATCAGGATGCCTTCGCTACGGGAACTTCCAAAGCATTGGTGAATTATAAAACTTATTATTACTTAGTTATTGCCTATGGCTATAATAATTTCAAAAAATTTGATCCTTCACGTGCTGATTCCACCCAGGATAGGGCCTATATTGAAAGTCGTACCGATGGTCGTGAACAACCAATCAAAGTAATCAAGGCGATGCCACATCCTGCAACAGATAGCTTGTATATTCAAACCTATGCGGATTATGGTACAGGTATCCAATTAAAAAGAATCGAAGGTAAAGGGAATGGCGGTAACCCCTTAGAAATGACAGAAGCCTCTGAAATGGATGCCCTGAACTTAGGTCAGGTTTATAATCCTGTTTATAAAGGAAACTTTGGACCTATGATGATGAAAGTTGTGAATCCAGATAGCATTGTTGCCGGTGATTATGAAGTTTGGTTTGATGTAAAAGGATATCATACAGCATTAGCGGATTCATCTTTGGGTGCAAAGAAAGATTCTGCCCGTTGGTATGTTAAGCGCAAGGGAACCAATGAAGTGGTATGGAGTGATGTAACTTTAGCAGACTATAGTGAGAAGTATTTGCGTAAATACGATTCCATTGCAGCCAATGGTTCTTTGATTCGTGGATTCGATTGGGGAATTGCCGGAGCTGCTCAACAACAAACCCGTCCGGGAGATAATCCAACCAGTGAAGAAAACGGCTTGATAGAAATTGAAACAGAAGTGATATTTGAAGATATCAATGATACCTGGTTGTCGGGTATTCGTGATCAGGATGGAAAATCGTTCAATAACTGGATTCGTGCAGGTATTGAATTTAGTGACAACACAGATGGTTCAATTAATGAATGTTCCATGAAAGATTGGGACAATGGAATTGGCCAGGATAACTTACCATCATTAAACAACAAAGACCAGTTAGGTACTTTTGAAGATGTCATTTCTGGCACCTTCTCTCCTTATAATTTGGCCAATAATCAAAATTTAGATGAATGTGGACATGGTGTACAATATGGTTTAGGTTCCGATCGCGGATTTAATCGTCTGCAAGATATTTATTCAGTTGACTTGGTGTTTACGCCTGATCGCAGTAAATGGACTCGATGTGCAGTAATTGAAATGACAGACCATATCTCAGCATCAGCTGTTTTCTCTGAAAATGGAGCTTATAAATATAACTTGCGGAAACATGCAGGATGGAATAAAGATGTTGATGCCAATGGTAAACCAATCTATTCTACGAATGCAGCTGATACCGGTATGAGTTGGTTTCCGGGTTATGCTATTAACTTGGAAACGGGTGAAAGATTAAATATATCCTTCGGTGAAGAATCCTTCAATGGTCAGGACAATGGACGTGATCTGATTTGGAACCCAACTTCACGTTCTTTTGATCCAGTTAACTTCGATTTGAAATGGGGCGGTAAACATATTATCTACATTCACCGTACTAAATATGATCAAGGTGCTGCATTTGCCAACGCTATCAAGAAAAATTCAAACAGTGCTGCTGACAATGATTTACGTCAAGCCTATCGTTCTATGATGTGGGTGGGCGTTCCAATGTTGGCTCCGGGTAGTAAGCTGGCAAGTGTGAAGGATGGTATTGTTCCAACCAACACTCGTGTGAAAATGCGCGTTACCCGTCCATACTCCTGGTATCAGCCTGATCCTAACCAACAATTGCGTAATGGAGGCTGGCCATTGTATGAATTCAGTACCAAAGATTTAGCACCGGCTAAACTGGGTGATGCTGCCAATAACTATACGAACAACAAAGACGAAATTTTTAAACGAATCCATGTTGTTCCAAATCCATATTATGCATATAGTGAATATGAAGGCACACGTGTTGAAACTAAGGTTAGAATCATTAATTTGCCAGATAAAGCCAATATTAAAATCTATACTTTAGACGGGGCGTTAATCAAGTCTTTGGTGAAAAATGATAACAAAACAACTTATATCGACTGGGATATCAAAAATGACAAAGGTATTCCTATCGCGAGTGGTATGTATTTGGTGCACGTTTCGATACCGGGCGTCGGTGAAACCGTTCTTAAATGGTTCGGTGCAATGCGTCCGATTGATTTAATCAGCTTCTAAAATGAATCCAATCTCTCACAATAATTTATTTAAAATGTTAAAAAGAAAATTAAAAATGAGTGCACTGGTCCTGTTCATAGCAGGTAGTGTGTTCGCAGGAAATAGAGATCGTTCAGGACAGGCCGGAGCAGGAGAATTATTGTTAAATCCATGGGCTCGTTCCAGCGGTTTGTTTGGATTAAATGCCGCCAATGTAAGTGGTATCGAAGCCATGAAATGTAATATTGCGGGATTGTCAAAAACAAAAAAGACAGAAATAGGCCTTGCTCATACCCGATATTTGGCAGGTACCGGAATGTCAATCAGTAACCTCGGTATCGCCCAAAATTTGGGAGATGTTGGTGTGCTTGGTGTGAATATCATGAGTTTTGGTTTTGGTGATATTCCTATTACTACCGAAAATTCACCCGAAGGTGGCATCGGTAATTATAAACCTTCTTTCCTCAATATGTCTGTCGGATTAGGTCATACCTTTTCAAAGAATATGTCTGCTGGTTTAAATGTGACCTATGTCAACGAGGCCATCAGTAATATCCGTGCAAGTGCCCTAGGTTTTGATGCGGGCGTACAATATACCAGTGGTAAACGCGATAATTTACATTTGGGAATTACGTTACGAAATGTAGGAACCAATTTGCGTTTCTCAGGTGATGGGTTTAGCTTTAACGGTTCCAGTCCTGATTTCGCGAAAGAATTAACAGTTCAATCCCGTTCTGAGAAATTCTCTCTTCCTTCGCAGTTAAACATTGCCATTGCATATGATTTTTATCTCGATGAAAAATCAGCTTCAGGAGGTGGTGATGAGGCCAGT
>DAIRSC010000028.1:0-14881 GCA_036804585.1 Chitinophagaceae bacterium | reverse complement strand
CCGGCGGTTACATATATGGCGCCTTTTATACTTCCCTGATAATGTTTTTCATCCAAACTCAGAAAGGCTTCATAGGTACCTTTTACAATGCCCTGAGAGCCGATATATATCCAGGAACCTGCGGTCATTTGACCATACATCATTAAGCCCTTCGCTTCCAGTTCCCGAAAATGTTTCCAATTTGCCCAATGACCCACCAAATTACTATTGGCAATTAGGACACGCGGTGCATCTTTATGGCTGCGTAAAACCCCTACCGGTTTCCCACTTTGCACCAGCAAGGTTTCATCCTCCTCCAGGTTACGAAGAAGTTCTAAAATTTTTTCAAAACTCTCCCAATTTCGGGCAGCCTTACCCAAACCACCGTAAACAATCAATTCATCAGGCCGTTCAGCTACTTCCGGATCCAGATTATTCTGTATCATCCGATAGGCCGCCTCACTGACCCAATTCTTACAATGCAATTTGTTTCCAGTTGGTGATTGTATCACACGATGCGTTACTTCAGACATATTCGAAATTTTATGAGGGCAAAAGTACAGCGCAACATAGAGATTCCCTACGAAACAAATCCTTTTTCAATCACTTCTTTCTATGTTCGGTTGTTGAGAGATTAAATAAGTGCTGCTGGTCATCTCACTGGCGCTTCAAATTTGAGACCATTGCAAAACAATCAAAAATAACCGCGCAACTAAGCGCGCGTAATTCACTCCAAAATGTTTTGGTATCAAATATTTTCACGGTTATCAGCAAGCTATTAAATGAGGGATTCTGCTATTCGGACGAACAAAAAATCCCGAATAAATCGGGATTTCCTCGTAGGTTGATTTGAAGGGTATGGTTAATTGATGTTTTTTTGTTGTTTCCTGAAATTATCGACTTTCTTCTTTGTAATTGTTCCACATATCTCTCATCGAAGGCATTTGTTGAATTTCATAACCGGCTGTTGTGAACATGGATTCGGGAGCAGAATTACTGAAGTCAGTATAAGTCATAATAGTTTCTTCCATCCTGCTTTGTTTAGGAATAATATGAGTTTGAATACAAACTCCTCCTTTTAATTTTTGATAACAGGCTGTGTTTGGAGCCCCTTTAGAACCATTCATCGCATTGGCCATTGCAAAGGAAAAATCGCGGGCATTGACCGGTAATCGATCATTGGTCACCCACATAAATGCGGTGTACTGTGGATGTTCGTAAATATATTTTCGGCACTTATACCCATTGATGGTTTTGTACTCATCGGTCACCTTAATCTCCACCTTACCTTCTTCAATCAATTCATTCTCTTTATTCGCCGAACCTCTGGCCATACCTGTCATAATTTTCATATCCATTTCCATTCCGGTTTTTCGTCCTTTACGATCAGTGGTAAGGGTTACTGCTTTGCCGGATTTAAAATTGGTGATGATGCGGGTTTCTTCTTTGGAATCCGGTTTTGCTTCCATTCGCATGGCACAATCAAATTGTTTAAATGCAAAATACATCTCTGTATTGTTCTTCGGCTTTTCAGGATATTCTACGCTCATCTTATATGACAAAGTAGGAAATGGTTTTACACCCGCCCGAAATTCTGCATCCAGTTCATCCATCCTGTCCAATCTTTCATCTACAGCTTTCTCGCCTTTTTGACGATCGTCGCTGTATTTTTCTTCCAACTTCCGCTCCACATCCTTTTCCACCTGACGGCGTATCACACCGCGCTGCGACCAAGTTTGACTTTGAATCAGCAGGACCATGCTAAACAATAATAAAAATCTGGGTTTCATTCCTGATGTATTTTGACACAAAAGTGCATCAATTCATACGAGGAGAAAGAATGATTTAGAATTTGGTGGGTTTGAGTGAGTAAATGGTCAAAATTGCGAGAATTCGGTAAATACCCATGACTTGTTTTCCTATTTATCAACAGGAGCAGTCATGACCATTTGATAAAACTGTTTCATTTCCCCACTCAAAGTTTCAATATCCATCGAAACAGAAGGCAAAATATCAATCAGCGCATTGATCCTTCCTTCCAGGGTGAGAAATTTGTTGATAACCGCAATGCGCCTGTCCTGCAAAACGCAGTATCCGCTATGGAAATTGCCTTTTTCAAAACGAATGGTATAGCCCATTTCGTCAAAAAGCTCTTCAAATTTTTTCAAAGTGGCAGGGGTATATTTTATACTCATATATTTGCATCATGAAATCTTCGTTCCAAAAAGCTAAAATAGCACTAACCCGCTTCTCCGCATGGACACTTATTCTGAACTTATTCACAATCTGTGCGTATTCGCAGGACGATGATGACCGGACTTTTTTTGGCGGACTTACCGCTGGCGGCAATTTTACCCAGGTTTATGGAGATAATTTTGCCGTGTATATTAAGGTGGGTCTAAACGCCGGGGTGGTGGTTTTTGCAAGATTGGGGGAGCAGGTTGCTGCAGGTATGGAGTTACTATATGCTCAAAAAGGAAGCCGTTCCAATAAAGCTAAAGTTGCCAACGACCGAAGTACTTTATTGGTCGACTATCGTATTCGCTTAAATTATGCCGAAGTTCCGCTTACTATCAACTATTTTGACAAGAAAAAAAACCATATCGGTGGCGGATTTGCTTATGGACAGCTTTTCAGAAGCCGAGAAACCTACAAAGATGGCAATGGCGCCGTTTATGAACAGGATGCGAAGTTGTTTCCATTTCGCAAATTCGATTTAAGTCTTATATTGCAAGGCACGGCCTACGTTTGGAAAGGTTTTTACCTGAATTTACGTTTTCAATATTCACTCCTCTCCGTCCGAAACGCCCACAATTATCTGACCGGAAGAGCTGAACAATTCAATAATCTATGGTGCACCCGCATCATGTACATTTTTTAATTGCCGGATTTGTCGATATGGATATTGTTTGTAACAGTGATGAATTAAACATCCTGCAAAAAATTGCACATGCTGCAACTGAATTAAATTATCCAACTTACCTCATTGGAGGATTCGTACGTGATCGCATTTTGAATCGCCTCTGCAAGGATATTGATGTGGTTTGCATCGGGGATGGTATTGAATTGGCCAAAGCCAGTGCCCAATTATTGGGAGCTGGAAAAGTGAACTATTTTAAGAATTTCGGAACAGCGCAATTCCGGTTGGGCGATTTAGATATTGAATTTGTGGGTGCTCGAAGAGAGTCGTATCGGGAGCATAGCCGTAACCCCAGTGTGGAACCCGGTACCTTGGAAGATGATCAACGCCGCCGCGATTTAAGTATTAATGCTTTGGCAATAAGTTTAAATGAAGCCGATTTCGGTACCCTCCTAGATCCCTTTAATGGCATGGATGATCTTCAGCATGGTATTTTACGAACTCCACTTGAACCCGAAAAAACCTTTTCTGATGACCCATTGAGGATGTTAAGGGCTATTCGTTTTGCTGCTCAACTCGATTTTCAGATTGCACCAACCACTTATGAAGCCATTTGTCAGCAAGCGGTACGTATCGATATTATTTCTAAAGAGCGTATCGCTGAAGAGCTTCATAAAATTCTACTCAGCCCAAAACCTTCGGTCGGTTTTGATTTGTTATTCAGATCGGGCTTGTTAAAAAGAATTTTTCCTCAACTGCATGATTTATCCGGTGCTGAATACATTGACGGGAAGGGCCATAAAGACAATTTTTACCATACCATTCAGGTGGTTGATCAGATTTGTCCGCTTACCGACGACCTATGGCTTCGCTGGGCAGCACTTTTGCATGATATTGGCAAACCAGCAACCAAAAAGTTTGAACCCGGCAATGGCTGGACGTTCCATGGCCATGAATGGATTGGAGCTCAGATGGTTCCGGGCATTTTTAAGATGCTCAAAATGCCTCAGAATGAAAAGATGAAGTATGTGCAAAAATTGGTTTTATTGCATTTACGTCCGATCAGTCTGACCAAGGAAAATATCACGGATAGCGCTGTACGTCGTTTATTATTTGATACCGGTGAAGACATTGACGACCTCATGAAATTATGTCAGGCTGATATTACTTCAAAGAATCAGGCCAAAGTAAACCGCTTCCGGGAGAATTTTCAATTGGTGGTTGAACGAATGAAAGAAGTGGAGGAAAAAGATCATATTCGTAATTGGCAACCGCCCATTACCGGTGAATTAATTATGGAAACTTTCGGCTTACCCCCTTCCAAAACTGTGGGTATGATTAAGGATGCCGTGCGAGAAGCGATATTGGATGGTGCTATTGGCAACGACTACGATTCGGCCTTTGCTTTTAAGATCGCTAAAGCAAAAGATATAAATGTAGAACCGATTTAGTAAGTTTGTCCCGAATGAAAAACAAGACAAATGTCATTGATCAAATTCAGAATCAGTTGGGAAGAAGATGATGCCTCTTTCAGAGATATGGAAATTTTATCCGCTCAGTCTTTTTTTGAACTCCATGAAGGCATCAAAAAACACTTTCAGCTCCCTGCTGAGATGGAAGCTTCTATTTATGTCAGTGATGACCGATGGATACGTGGCCGCGAAATTTCTTCTACCGTCGAAAAAAATCTGCGGGATGCCCAAGCCTTGAGCATGAAGAAAACAGCGGTCGGAGCATTAATGCTCAATCCGGATCAGAAATTTGTTTATCAGTGCGTGCATGCCAAATCCTGGGTGTTTTTGCTTGACACCCTGACACTCCTGCCTGACCCAAGTATTCTGAGAGAGTACCCCATTTGTGTGAAGTCCGAAGGTATCTCTCCAAGTCAGCTCGGACTCATTCCAACAGAAAAAGATAGTGTGGTAGAAATTGAAGAACGATACGATTTGGCAGGCAGGGATGGCTTTGGTGATGAAGGCGATGATGAAGATCTCGGGCCTTCGGAAGACGCAGAAGAAGGCATGGACTCTTCAGAAATCAGTGAAGAATTTTAATCATATTCCTTGAAAACCCTTATCGTAATTGGCGGACCAACAGGAAGCGGTAAAACGGCATTGGCCATAGAAATTGCCGGTGCACTTCAAACCGAAATCCTTTCGGCAGATAGCCGACAATGTTATCGGGAAATGAATATCGGAGTAGCTCGTCCCTCTTCAGAACAACTGGAAACCATACAGCATCATTTTATTGCGAGCCATTCCATTCAAGATGAAATGAATGCCGCCTCTTTTGAAAAATATGGTCTCAATATTCTAAATCGGATTTTGGAGAAAAACGATTACGCTGTGGTATGTGGCGGTACCGGTTTATATATCAAAGCATTATTGGAAGGATTGGACGAAATGCCGCCCATTGACCCACTGATTCGCAAACAGTGTCGTGACGAATATCATGAAAAAGGAATCCAATGGTTACAAGAACAGTTAAAAGACTGCGATCCGGATATATACGAACGCATGGATATCCACAACCACGTTCGATTATTACGGGCGCTTGAATTCTATCTAAGCCACCAGCAAACCCTTTCCTCCTATCAACGAGCGACAACAAAATCACGCCCATTTCGAGCAATTTGTCTCTATACAAATCCGGATAGAAGCACCCTATACCATCAAATTAATCAACGAGTTTTACAAATGTTGGAATCAGGTTTGGAAGCTGAAGTACATGACCTACAGAACTTTTCAAGCCTCCAGGCCCTTCAGACCGTAGGCTATAAAGAATATTTTTCATATTTCAACGGACTGATTACCCAAGAAGAATGCATAGCAGAAATACAACAACACACTCGAAACTATGCCAAACGACAAATCACCTGGTTTAAACAACAGGATGCCTTTATTCCAATTCTTTCGGATGCGCATATTCTGGAGCAGATTAAAAATCACCTCTGAACAGATCCGGTTAGAGAATGTGGATGTTCAGAGAAATGAAGTTTGAAATGAGAGTGCATCAGAGACTTTGTTGGATTCTTAACCGATTGCTGTACCTCATCAGAATAATATAAATGGGGCTGCTGTTTACTGTGAAAGTAGTTGATGTCAGTAAATTCAGGAGTGAATTTCGCTTTCTTAAATGCACGGAAATTTGTCAAATTACTTCAATAAGCATGCAGTTTATTTCTTGATTTTCACTGCTCACCGGCATCTTCAACTTCAGCGTCATCGTCCAAGGGCTATCCTGTAAGTGCGATACTATCCCTTGAACGCTTCCTTAAATTTGAAGCGCCGTTGAGATAATCAGCAAGCCCAAATTAAATCAGTTAGGCCTCTATTTTCCCGAAACACCTTTTTGCATGCAGCAGAGAAAGAAGAAAACCGGCCACACAAGTATTTCAACCAATAGTAGATAGTCTGATTGGCAAGCAAGTCATGAGGGATATATGAAGGGCTGAAATTCTGATCCTTGGTTGTAGCGATCTCACCCCGCGCATTGGAGACATCTTTGCTTATGACTAAATCTGTCGACTCTCCAGAAAATCATTTTTAGTTCAAAAAAAATCAGGATTGGTTTTCTTTTGTATGGGGCCTGCGAAACCGCTTCCATAATCATGGAACTATCCGAACAGTCTAAATCAGTCCTGCTTAATTTCGAATTTATAGTATGAGACCATTGCAAAAGTCATTTGGCAAAAAAGTTCAAGGCTTTTTGAATTTTTAAGTATTGAGTTATCATGATGATCATGATACCGTTAAAAATTAAAAGTAACGCAGAAATTTGAAGCAAAATGACCTAGCCAATTATTTTGGATAATTTTGCAATAATCTCAGTATTGGATTTGATCATAGAGGGAAGGGCCATTGAAAAACCCGAATTGTAAAAAACCTATTCGGACATTGATGACAAACGGCACATTGCTATAGTATATTGGCGGATAAATTGATAAGGCCTTTACAAGAAGTCTTTTAGTTTAAATTCCCGTTGAATGACTTCAGGAAAAAATGATTTTACCCCAGTTATTTTCAGAACCTCTTAGTGCCTCGGCAACCCGATCGGGATGTGTATCTGTCAAAAAAACCTGTGCCTCAGTTTGTAGTATCCACTCAATCAATTGAGCACTTCTTTTGGCATCCAGCTTCTCAAACAAATCATCCAGCAAAAGCATCGGAGTTTTTCCGGTTTGTTCTTGTAACCATTGATGCTGGGCCCATTTCAATGCGAAAATCATCGACTTCTTTTGCCCTTGCGAAGCCACTTGTTTGAAAGGCCTTTGGTTTAATTCGAAGAGTAAGTCGTCCTTATGAATCCCTACAGTGGTTCGTTGTAATAAACAATCCTTATGCCTGGAGGCTCGTAATTGTTGAATTAACCTATCTTGTTCCAAACTGGATTGGTACTTCAAAACAACTTCCTCATCGGCATTGCTAAGGGCGTCATATCTCAGACCGGTGTATTGGCTCAGGACGTGAATACTGCTTTTTCTTATCTCAAAAATTTGTTGACCATAATGATTCAATTGCTCATCATATACATCCAACATATTATCCATGGATGAGGATGAATGGCTCATTGTTTTTAAACAGGCATTTCGTTGTTGCAGAATTTTGTTGTACATCATCAGAAACTCAGTATAAGAAAAATCAATCTGACTGATACACATGTCCAGAAATCGCCGGCGTAATTCACTCCCACCATGTATAAGTTCCGTATCATCCGGCGCAATAAACACAACCGGAAATCGTCCTAGATGATGAGAAAATTTTTTAACGACTTCCTGATTGAGGGTGATTTCTTTTTTCCCGTTTTCACGAAGCACCAAACGTAGCAATTGCGGCTCCTCATGAACGACAAACCGTCCATCAAAACGCATGCCTTGATGACCGTGCAATACACTTTGTGCATCCTGATGATGAAAATAACTTTTGGTAAAGGATAAAAAATGAATGGCATCTAAAATACCGGTTTTGCCTGAACCGTTTTTACCCATGATGGCTGTGATTCGTTCAGGTAAATCTAAATCCACCTGAGCATGATTTCTGAATTGAAACAATTGTAAACTGCGGAGCCTGAACATGAAACAAATATAAAGCCCACTCTATGAAGTGACCGAAAATTTTTAACTATCAAAATGATGGATAATGGTTTTGTTTACTCCGAAAACTTCTTTTCAACGGCCCCAATGCCAGGCAGAATGAATTCGGAGGATGAGATTATCTTTGTGGCATGTCGAAAAAACTGGTTGTGATTGGTGGGGGTGCAAGTGGCTTTTTTTGTGCAATTCGTGCTGCCGAAATGTATCCGGATGCCCAGATCACGATTGTAGAAAAACAGCACAAAGTTTTACAAAAAGTAAAGGTTAGCGGAGGTGGCCGATGTAATGTAACCCATGCTTGTTTTAAAATTTCTGAACTGGTTAAAAATTACCCGAGGGGTGTGTCCTTTTTAAAAAAATCATTCCGTCATTTTCAACCACAAGACGTGATGGAATGGTTTGAAAGTCGGGGGGTATCGTTAAAAATAGAAAAAGATGGTCGTGTATTCCCGCAATCCGATTCATCACAAAGCATCATTGATGTTTTACTTTTTGAAATAGAAAAAAGACGAATTCAACTGCGTTTACAGACTGAAATTCTTCTAATAACACGAAGCAAAAATGGCTTCGAATTAGTCACCCAACATCAAGAACGAATTCAATGCGATGCCCTTTTCATAGGTAGTGGCGGACATGCGAAAGCTGCAGGATTTGAACCCATTCAGGCATTGGGACATCGAATAGTTGCTCCATTACCTTCACTCTTTACATTTAATTTGCCCGCACATCCCATTACAGCATTCAGCGGATTGAGTGTAGAACATGTTGAAGTAAAAATCAGCGGTACCCATTTCAAACAAGTGGGCCCCTTGCTAATCACCCATTGGGGCATGAGCGGTCCGGCGATTTTAAAACTCTCTGCATTTGCCGCCCGGGAACTAGCCGCCAATCAATATCATCAACCCTTTATCCTAAATTGGCTAAATATCCCTGAACATCAAATTCGCGAAAAATGGCCATTGATTCGTCAACAGAAAAGCAGCCAGACTATGGGGTCTAAAAATCCTTTTGAGTTACCTACCCGACTTTGGCAATATTTACTATCCACCAGTGAAATCAGTGAAGATACCAAATGGAGTGAACTGCCTGCCAAAGAACAAAATACACTCATTCATCATCTGACGAGTTCAGAATTTACGCTAAAGGGAAAAACTACTTATAAAGAAGAATTCGTTACTTGTGGCGGTGTGGATTTAAGTGAGGTAAATCCTGACACCATGGAAAGCAGATTGCATAAAGGCTTGTTCTTTGGCGGAGAAATTCTTGATGTAGATGGCATCACCGGAGGCTTTAATTTTCAGCATGCCTGGACAAGTGGTTACATAGCAGGCACGCACATCTTTGCATCACAAATGCCTTGAAAGAACAATGTTTATGCTTTAGATTGCTAATGAATTATATACCGGATTCCAGCACCCTCAGACTGCGTTTAATAATTTGAACACAAGTATCAATTTGATCTTTGGTAATCACCAATGGAGGTGCGAATCGAATTTTGTCGCCATGCGTAGGTTTAGCCAACAAGCCATTTTCCTTCAATTCCAAACAATATCTCCAGGCAGCATTCGAATCTTGGTGATTGATGACAATGGCGTTTAATAAACCTTTACCACGGACTAAAGAAATAAAAGGGCTATTCAATGCACGAATTTCTTCTCTTAAGTAGTTTCCGAGCTCATCGGCTTTTTCAGCCAGATTTTCATCAATCAACACTTGTAATGCAGCCATACTCACCTTACAGGCCATTGGATTCCCCCCATAAGTTGAACCATGTTCACCGGGTTTGATATTGAGCATGATATCATCATTACATAAGACCGCAGAAACCGGAAACACGCCTCCACTCAGGGCTTTGCCTAAAATCAACATGTCGGGTTTAACTTGCTCATGGTCACAAGCAAGCATACGACCGGTACGTGCCAGGCCTGTTTGAATTTCATCTGCAATAAAAAGGACATTTGCCGCTTTGCACATTTCGAAAGCGGTAGACAAATAACCTTCATCCGGAACAACGACACCCGCTTCACCTTGAATGGGTTCTAACAAAAATCCGCAAACATTTGGATCGCGAAGCGCCTCGCCCAAAGCAGGAATATCATTGAATGGCACTACCACATAACCAGGCGTATAAGGACCGAAACCATCATGCGAATCCGGATCTGTACTAAAAGAAATGATATTGATGGTACGTCCGTGAAAATTATCACTGCAAACAATCACTTTAGCCTGAGCATCCGGTATTCCTTTTTTCACATACCCCCATCGGCGGGCCAATTTTAAAGCAGTTTCTACGGCCTCAGCCCCTGCATTCATCGGTAAAACTTTGTCGTAACCAAATAAACGAGTGATGTATTCAGCAAATTCCCCCATCAGATTATTATGAAAAGCTCTTGAAGTGAGGGTTAACATAGAGGCCTGTTCGATCATGGCCTCAACAATTTTAGGATGGCAATGCCCCTGGTTGAGCGCAGAATACCCGCTCAAAAAATCGAAATACCTTTTACCATCAACATCCCATACGTAAACGCCCTCCCCTTTTTGGAGAACGACCGGTAAAGGATGATAATTGTGTGCATTATAGCGATCTTCTCTATCGATGTACTGTTGGGTCAGTGAGTTAATGACGGTCTGCATGCTTCAAAGGTAATATAGTGCCTGCAAATAAAAAATTTGTGGTCGATAGATAAATCTAATTCGAAAGCGCTTTTTTCAAATGGAACCCGTCCTTTCGGCCACGACTTTCTAGGAATGGAAGTTCAGTAAATCTCATGAAAATGTGTAATTGAAAACAATCAGTACTTTGAGAAAATAATGCGACAAAGCTGATTCGCAAATAACCTGAATAACCAGAAAATTATACTTACTTGGATGTTTTTTTAAGATTGAGATTTAATATAGATGCCCCTCGCTCCCTTGAATTTGCCCTGCAAGATTCCATTCTTTTCTTAGCACTAAATAAAGAATTTGATGACTCATAAGCCTTGCAGGATTCAATTTTCGAAGGCATAACAAATATTCTCTCTTACTTTATCGAGTGCTTAGTTGAAAAATATGGAGAGCGTATACTGATTAAAACGGGAGGTTTTGCATTAGACGAATTGAGAATCTTAGCTATTTTATTAAAAGGATTTTCTTATCTTGGAAATAGAAATTTCAAACCTATGATATACAGAGTTGTAAGTATTGATCCAGAAGTAATAAGTGGAACTCCTGTCTTCAGAAATACCAGGGTTCCGATTCAGAATTTATTCGACTGTATTGAAGGTGGAAGTGACCTTTCTGAATTCTTAGATGATTTTCCTTCGGTTAAAAAAAATGACGCTTTAGCTTTATTGGAAATGGCAAAAACACGATGACCACTGAAAAAATACTGAAAGAAAATTTTGCTTAATGAAAGTATTCCGATTAAACTAAAAACCGCATTCTGAACAGATCATGATGTATTTACTGTAAAAGATATGGGTTGGTTAGGTGTTAAAAATGGAACACTACTGAAATTCACTACAGAAAATAAATTTGATGCATTTAAATCTGTAGACAAGAATCTTCCATATCAAAATTAAGTTGAAAGTTTTCCTTTCAAAATTTTCATTCTAAATTCTCACCATAATAGATTAGAATCCTTACAAGCATTGGTCACATAAATCTTTTTGAGAATATTGCAAGCTGAATTAAAAAACATAGAGATCCCCGTTAGAGCGAGAAACAGAGTGGGAGCGAAGAAAAAAAATCAGAGTTTGAAACGCCGCTCTCGCTCTGTCTCTTGCTCTGATTTTTGTACCACTTACGGGAGTCGAACCCGTCATTCCTCCGTGAAAGGGAGGCGTCTTAACCGATTGACCAACGCGGCGTTTTGGTTAATTGGACGGCAAAAGTATTGCCTACTTCTGAATTTACAAAATTTTATCATTCAAAACTTCCAACTTCATTGTAATTCAAGCATCAGGGGTGTACTTTTGCAACTCTTAATCACTTCAAATAATATTTCAATGAGTAACATTAAAGTAGCAATTAACGGTTTTGGTCGTATCGGACGTTTGGTATATCGTCAAATTTACAACATGCAAGGTATCGACGTTGTTGCCATCAACGATTTAACCAGCCCGGCCACATTGGCCCATTTATTAAAATATGATTCGGCCCAAGGGCGATTCGAAAAACAAGTTAACGCTACGGATGATGCGATTGTTGTTGAAAATGAAAGCATCAAGGTTTATGCTCAAAAAGATCCTGCACAAATTCCATGGGGTGCTCATGAAGTTGATGTTGTATTGGAATGTACCGGCTTCTTTACCGATAAGGATAAAGCAATGGCACATATCACAGCCGGCGCAAAACGTGTGGTTATTTCTGCACCTGCAACCGGAGATTTAAAAACAGTGGTTTATAATGTGAATCATGAAATTCTGGATGGTACAGAACAAGTTATTTCCTGCGCATCTTGTACAACAAATTGTTTGGCCCCAATGGCTAAAGTACTCAACGATCAGTTTGGAATTGTTACAGGTATCATGACAACTATCCATGCTTATACCAATGATCAGAATACCCTGGATGCACCACATGCTAAAAACGATTTACGTCGCGGACGTGCTGCTGCTGCCAATATCGTTCCTAACTCAACAGGTGCAGCCAAGGCAATTGGACTGGTATTACCAGAATTAAAAGGTAAACTGGACGGTGGTGCGCAACGCGTACCAACCATTACCGGATCATTGACAGAGTTGACAAGCATCTTAAGCAAAAAAACCAGTACCGAAGAAATAAACGCAGCCATGAAAGCCGCTGCGAATGAAAGTTTCGGTTATACAGAGGATGAAATTGTTAGCACTGATGTCATAGGAACAATGTTTGGTTCGCTCTTTGATGGCACCCAAACCAAAGTGATGACTGTTGGTGATACTCAGTTGGTAAAAACTGTGAGTTGGTATGATAACGAAAACAGTTATGTGAGCCAATTGGTCAGAACTTTAAAATATTTTGCAGGAAAAATTTCCTAATTTTTTTGATAGATTCTAAGGAAGGTCGCCTTGTGCGACTTTTTTTATGCGGTTCCTCCGCAAAGTCAATTAGAACTTATCAAACACGCCTATATTTACGAATGAAAGAAAGTTTAAAGAATGAAAAAAATAATGCTCTTTTTGTTGACACTGATTAGTTTGTCTGTGATAGCACAAAAAAAATCAGAAAAAACACCGGAAGAAAAAGCCCGAAAAAAAACCACAGAAATGGTGACTGCTCTGAAATTAAATAAAGATCAGGAAAGTCGTTTATTGGATATTCATGTGAAGGCTTACCAAAGTATTGAAAAATACGAATCAAAAAAACCTGGCAAAGCGTTGAAAAAGAAACAAAAGGACTTCGTACATAAGATGCGTGATGCTGAATATAAAAAAATCCTGACGTCCGAACAATACAATAAATATCTTCAAATGGAGAAAGAGGAAGATCGAATAAAGGCCCTGGAAAAAGCAGAGAAGAAGAAAAAAAAGGATGCTGAAAAAAAATCAGGAAAATCAAAAAAGAAATCATCTGACGATGACGGACTCTCTGAAGAGTAAGCTAGGATTATCTCAAAAGTTGTCATCTGAATGAAACTGGTTCAAAATAAATCCAATCATTCATGTTTCATTTTGAAGAATGAATACACCCCCTTGAGCAAATCCTCCAAGAATGGGAACCAGGTTCAAATTTGCGGCTTGGGCTTTGTATATTCGCAACCTAAATTTTTAGACATGTCGGCTTTTTCGCAATTTAACTTCTCAGGTCACAAGGCCCTGATTCGAGTAGATTTTAATGTACCTCTCAATGCAGATTTTGTCATTACCGATGATAATCGAATGCGGGCAGCGGTACCAACTATCCAAAAAATACTAAATGATGGTGGTAGCGTTATTCTGATGTCGCATTTAGGTCGGCCGAAAGATGGACCCACCGAAAAATATTCTCTAAAACACCTATTACCGCATTTACAACAGTTGTTTGAACAGCACACTGTGCTTTTCGCCAATGATTGCATAAGTGAAGAGGCTATAGAAAAATCGAAAAATCTTCAGGCGGGCGAAATTTTGTTATTGGAAAATTTACGCTTCTATAAAGAGGAAGAAAAAGGAGATGATGTTTTTGCTCAAAGATTAGCATCATTGGGTACTGTCTATGTGAATGACGCATTTGGTACAGCGCACCGGGCACATGCCTCCACGGCAGTGATAGCCTCTCATTTTAGTCCGGCGCATCGTATGTTCGGCCTATTAATGGAAGCAGAGGTAAAATGTGCTGAAAAAGTGATGCTGGATGCTGAACGTCCTTTCACAGCCATACTTGGAGGTGCTAAAGTGAGCGATAAAATATTGATCATAGAGGCGCTGCTCGAAAAAGCCAACAATATCATCATAGGTGGTGGAATGGCATATACATTTTTAAAGGCGCAGGGGCATCAAATTGGTTCCTCTCTTTGTGAAGATGACCGATTGGAATTGGCCAATCAGTTGATTTCAAAAGCGCAAGAAAAAGGGGTACGATTATTGATACCTGTGGATAGTATCATTGCGGATCGTTTTGCAGCAGATGCCCAAACACAACATTCAGGCAACGATCAAATACCTGATGGTTGGATGGGCCTTGATATTGGGCATGAATCCATCCAAGAATTCAGTCGGGTTATACTGGAATCCAAAACGATTTTATGGAATGGACCGATGGGTGTTTTTGAAATGGAAAAATTTCAGAAGGGCACCAAGGCTATTGCCTTGGCGATTGTGGAAGCCACGAAAAAAGGTGCATTTTCACTCATTGGAGGTGGTGATTCCGTGGCTGCCATCAATCAATTTGAATTAGCCAATCAGGTTTCCTATGTGAGTACAGGAGGTGGTGCCATGTTGGAATTTTTTGAAGGAAAATCTTTACCGGGGATTCAGGCCATTAGACATTAGTTGAAAGGTTTATTCGAG
>DAIRSC010000027.1:0-14928 GCA_036804585.1 Chitinophagaceae bacterium | reverse complement strand
ATTTTTGATATCCCCCAAGCGCACATCCACTTTATTCAACTCCTGCATGATAGGTTTTTAGTATTTGATATACACGACTAACAGGAAGGCCCATCACATTGTAGAAACAACCCTGTATCGACTGAATGGCAACCGAACCAATCCATTCCTGTATGGCATAGGCGCCGGCCTTATCATAGGGTTTGTAATGATCGATATAGTGTATGATTTCTGTTTTACTCAAGGGGTGAAATTGTACTTGTGTTCGGTCGAAAAAAGTATGTTCTCCTGATGGTAGTTTTAGGTATACCCCGGTTATGACTTCATGTTTTTGTCCTTGCAAATCATTCAATATCTGAATGGCGTCTTCACGGGAAGTTGGTTTGCCGATAATACGGTTGTTTAATACCACAATGGTATCCGCGGCTAATATTTGTCTGTCAGGAAATTGAGAAGCGATTGTTTGTCCTTTTTGAGTAGCGATGTAAACCGGGATTTCGGGAATCGATAAATGGGTAGGATAGGTTTCGTCAATATTGGGTGCCAATACCTCGTAAGGGATTTCGGCCATACTCAGCAATTGAGCTCTTCGGGGAGATGCGGAAGCCAGAATGATCATAAAAGTTTATATAAATATCATTGAAATGATGCCTGTTAAAGTAATCCATTTGATGATGGTACTGGTTCTATGAAACTGAACGGCTGTTTTGGCAGATTTTAACTGAAATAAAACACCAATTAGCGGAAAGAAGACCAATGCGGTGAAGTGAATCACCAAAAAAGAATGGGTTCTAAAATTCAATACGACCGCCAAAATTAAAATCATCAGGATGAAAAGTAAAATATAGATAAATGTTTTCGCTGAATTGATTCCCCAACCCAAAGGAACGGTTCTGCAATTCAAACTACTGTCACCTTTCACATCTTCAATATCTTTTACGATTTCTCGAATCCAGGTGATGATAAACGCAAAAAAGGTATACACCCATAACAACTTAACATGGTATTTTCCGGGTATATACGTTTGAAATCCCGGTTCGTAAATTCCAACTGATAATACGGTTAATGCAGTGAGCGTGGCAATCATTAAGTTGCCAATAATGAGTTTACGTTTAAATGTCGATGAATAAATAGTCAGTAAAAAAATACTCAGGAATTGAATCCAGATAAAACGAGTGGATCCACATTGAAGTGCTGCCCAAATAGCCATGCCCACGGCAAGGGAATTTAAAAGTACATGCGCAATGATGATACTTCGGCGCTTAAATATTTTTTCAATGGTGACTTTATGCGGTTTATTGATGGCGTCAATGCCTATATCAAAATAATCGTTAATCATATAGCCGGCCGCTGCAATGATGAGCGTGCTAAACATCAATATTAAAAAAGGTAAGGTGGTGAGATGCAATACAGCTTCGGTTCGCTCAACCGCTTGTCGCACAATAAATCCATACACCATAATCTGAGTCAGTGCAATGAAGACCAAATTCGGAAATCGAATGATTGTCAACAAGGCCTGAAAAGTTCGCAATTGCATTAAGGGAGAGCTTTAAGCGCGGCAATGGTGGCCAAAGGGTCGGGAGATGAAAATACAGTATTGCCGGCAACCAATACATCTGCACCGGCCTGAATGATCTCGGAGGCATTGTCAAGAGTTACGCCGCCATCAATTTCTATCAAGGTGCTTAATTGTCTTCTCTGAATTTCTGCTTTCAGTTGCTTGATTTTTTCAAGGGTATAGGGAATGAATTTTTGTCCGCCAAAACCCGGGTTTACACTCATCATGCAAACCACATCGATATCCTGTAATACATCAAATAGATGTTGAACAGGTGTATGTGGGTTGATTGCGACTCCGGTTTTCATATTCAGAGAACGAATTTGTTGCAAATTCCGATGCAAGTGCGGACATGCTTCGACATGAACACTTAAAATATCTGCACCAATTTGTTGAAATACTTCGGCATATTTTCCCGGCTCTTCAATCATCAAATGGACATCGAGTGTCTTTTTTGCTTCTTTCTTTATCGCTTGAATTAAAGGCATTCCAAAACTGATATTCGGAACAAATCGTCCGTCCATGACATCAATATGAAACCAATCTGCTGCAGATTGATTGATCATTTGTATATCACGACTCAGGTTTAAAAAATCAGCCGACAAAACGGATGGAGCGATGAATGCCATAATTATTTTTTCGTTTTTTGTTGTATTCTTTTTAATGCTTCTTTAACCGCTTGGATTTCCGGATTAAACGAAAGTGCCTGCTTGTAATCTGATTCTGCAGCGGTGTAATCTCCGAGAATTTCTGAACAAAGTCCACGGTTAAAATAAGCTTCCGGATAATCTGGTTTTACCTGAATCGCCATTTCAAAATGACGTTTGGCTTTTTCGACACTATCTTCTTGTAATAACATCCAACCCAGGTTATAATAGGATTTTGGATAGTTACGATCTATTTCTATGATGCGCTTACAAACTTTTTTGGCTTCCTCAAATTTATTTTGATTTTGCCAAAACATGATTTGACCGTAAAGGGGTTCCACTGTTGAAGAGTCCGCTTTGTATGCATTCTCGTAATACTTTAAAGCCAGCGGATCTTTTCGTGATTCGTAAATGATGGCGAGTTGTAAATGGGCATCAATGAATCGAGGATCTGTTTGCACCGCTGTTTGAAAACTAGAAATCGCTTTATTCGTATCCTTCATGTTTTTGTAACACATGCCTTTGAGGAAATAGGCTTCGGGATTGTACACATTGCCTCTTAGTACGGTATTGATTTCAGCAAATGCTTTGGGATAATCTTCGGTATACAAAAACAATTTAGCCATTTTGAGATGGGCAACTTCATCATCCGGATTTAATGTCACCGCCTTTTGAATCCAAGCCACACTTCCGCTGATATCTTTGTGCTCAAAAAGGATGTCTCCGATGGCACTAAAATATTCTGCTTTCGTAGAATCGAGTTGTACGGCTTTTTGAAAATCGACTAGGGCCAATGAATCCTGCTTCATGGTCGAACGGATTTTACCTCGTTTAAAATAGAGTGTGGCATCTTGCGGTTTCTGCTGAATCGCATCATCTAATCGTTTCAATTCCAAGGAAAGGGGATTTTCGGTTTGATTTTTTGGTGGCTGTTTTTGTTCACCGCAATTGGTCAACAAGATGCCCAATAATCCCATAAAAATCATCGTCGAACGCGTCATAGAGGAGCAAACCTACGAAATTTAGTTTTTTCGACCAATGGAAGTCTAAGGAATGCGCCAGGGTAACCCGATTTAGTTGGAAACAATGGGCTAAATTATCTCAACAAGGTTACATCTCCCTTGAGTATCAGAATTTCATTGCTGAGCGGGCAGCGATATTGGGCCAAAAAGAAATAAGTACCAACATCGCCATCCTCGCCCCGGAATTTTCCATTCCACCCATCGCGGATATCTCTGGTGAAAAATACCTCATTTCCCCAACGATTGTAAACAGCCAAAGATACTAAGGTCAGATTGCCATATAAGATAGGTTTAAACAGATCGTTTGTTCCATCCCCGTTGGGAGAGAATGCATTGGGGAGAGTTAATCTACAGCATGGGTCATAAGTTATTTCAAATTTGGTTGAATCACTACAGCCCAGGGAATCGGTCACAAACACATGATGAGATCCGTAGGAAAGTCCATCGACTGATGTCAGGTTTGAAGCCGATCCACTCCATTTAAAGGTATAAGGTTGCACACCGCCAATTACTTGTGCCTCTGCTTTCCCATCATCTCCAAAACCTAAACAACTTGCTGCGGTTGGATTAACCTTTACATCAATGGGATTACTGGCATTTAAAACAACTGTTGTATCGTTATAACAACCTACTGTATCCCAAACTTGTATAAAATATGTTCCATTACTTAATCCGTTGGCCACACTAACCGAACCGAGGGGGATATTATTTAAGGCATATTTGTATGGAGGATAGCAGTTGATGGCATACCAGTCAATGAGCCCATCAATATCACCTTCACATACCACGGGTCTCAATTCATCAATGATAATATATGGTTTAAGATCCGAAGGTTTGACGGTGTACTTTCCGGTAGATCGACAACCAATGGAATCGATGATTTCAACAATGTATTCGCCCGGCGATAAACTATCATAAAATGTATTGATGCCCTGCGAATTGCCATTGATCGAATAATTCAGTGGTGGTATGGCAAAGCTTGACGTAACAGTAATAGCGCCATCATTAACCCCAAAACAACTGATGTCCTTAATGCCCAGTAATTTTAACTCAGCAGAAAATAAGGGTTCCGAAACGGCCGCTATGGTATCATCCAAACAACCGTTGGCGTCTTTAATGGTGATGGTATAATTTCCTGTAATGAGGTCGGTAAATGTTGAGGATGTTTGAAAGTTCAATCCATCAATGGAATACGTATAAGGGCCGTTACCTCCACTTGCACTCGTCGTAATACTACCTGTGCTGTCTCCCTTACATTTATTATCCTGAATATTTAAAATGAGGGCTGTTGCTGGCGTGAGCGGTTCGGCTACGGTGAATACAGAATCTTCCACACATCCAATACTATCCGTTACTGCTATCGAGAAAGTGCCGATTCCTAAATTGGCAAAAAAACCGGATGTGCCATTCGGAATAGAATTGAGTGAATAATTATAAGGGGGCACCCCACCAACTGCGCCCACTGATATAGACCCATCATTCCCAAATTTACAACTGACGTTGGTGATGACTATGTTGGTTAAATTCATGTAAGCAGCAGCGTTGAGTTGTATGCTTGTATCCAGACTACAACCATTAAAATCCAAGACATGAATGGTATAAGTACCTTGAATTAAATTCTGGAAGGTATTGGATGTATTAAATAATGAGGTATTAATGGCATAGATGTATGGCGGAGTGCCACCGGATGGGTTAATTGAAATTACCCCATTGGTTGCAGCACTGCAAAACGGCTGAATCATAGGAATTCCAATCAACGTTAATGGCGGCGGTGTATTGATAAAAACAACGGTATCGCCAATACAATTTAAACTATCCTGAACGAACAAGGTATAATTTGCAGAGCTAAGGTTGTTAAATGTGTTTGATGTCCCATAACCTGTTCCGCTAATGGCATAAGTATACGAACCTGTTCCACCCATTCCGGTGAACACCACACTGCCATTTGTATTACCCGGACAAGTGACAGGGCTTGTTGAAACAGATTGAATCAATACGGCCGGACTGGAACTGATGATGATGGTGGTAGCTATAAATCAACCGATTAGATCTGCTGCATGAACGACAAAGGTTCCTGAACTCAAACCTGAGAAGAAACCACTACTTTGAGGGTTGCTTCCATTTAAGGTATAGGTTACCGGAGGATTGAGCGAAGAGGCAGATATAGCAATAAATCCATTACTATTTCCCGAGCAAACATTGTCGGAGAAGTTTAAAGAGTTTAATGTCATGATCTGGTTCAGTGCAAATGATATTATCGTATCTTTCATACATCCGTTGGCATCTTTTATGGATACCGTATGTGTACCGGCGCCTAAACCACCAAATCCGCTTGAGGTTTGAAACGTACCGTTGTTAATCGCATAGGAATAAGGAGAAATACCACCTGTTCCATTTAATCCAATATATCCCGAAGTCCCAAAACAACCCGGCGTGATAATTGTTACATTATTGATTCCGATGGGGGCAGGCTGTCCGATGTTGATAATGGTATCTTTGGTACAATTATTTAAATCTCGTACCCGCAAAGTATGCGTTCCTACTGAGAGATTTGTAAAAGATCCGTTTGATTGATAGGCACCCGCATCAACCAGATATTGATAAGTCGGGGTGCCTCCATTTCCTGTAAAATTTACCAAACCTGTATTGCTCCCATAACATAAGGCCTGAGAAACAGAAACTGTTAAAAAACCCAAAGCAATCGGCTGACCCAGACTTACAATCGAGTCGGTACTACATCCACTATTATCCGTTGCATGTAATGTATAAGTACCAGCTGTTAAACCACCAAATGTAGCACTGCCTCCAAACGTACCATTATTTATTGCAAATTGGTAAGGACTTGATCCTCCGTTGGCACCAAAACTGATACTGCCATTATTGCCCCCATGACAGGAAGCTTGTGTTTGAAAGATATTATCGATTTTAAAATTGCCATTGTTATTTAAAAGGATGCAAGTATCCTTGGGACAATTATTAAAATCCAATACATGAACAACATAAGAACCTGCCCCCAAACCATTAAAGGTATTAACACTACTATAAAGCCCGGTATTTAAGGCATAGGTATAAGGAGGCACTCCACCCGAAACCGTAATATTGATGCTGCCGGTAAGTGCACCGTTACATGCTGCATTTGATACGACCAAGCCATTGATTTGAATAGGTGGAGTAAGTAGCAGTATGATATTCGTATCGTGAAAACAGCCATTGGCATCTTTGAGTTGGATATTGTAATTACCGGCAGGTAAATTATTCCAATTACCGGATGCGCCAAAAGTACCGTTGTTCAATGAATAAGTATAAGGGGTAACGCCACCGGCTCCACCTAAACTAATACTTCCTGTTCCACCGTTGCAGGGCGGATAAACAATTGCCGGGTTAATAAAATACATAGGTGGTGGTGAGCTTATCGTAACGATGGAATCTTTTTTGCAACCATTGGCATCATGAATCGAAACAGTATATGTTCCGGCGACTAAATTATTGAACTGCCCAGCGGTATTTGAAGCACTATTAACAAAATAAGTGAGTGGCCCGGCGCTGACCGTTCCATTTACTTGAATACTACCTGTGGGTGGTTCAAAACAGGGAGAGTTGGATGTATTCAAACTATTAAACTGAATAACAGCGGAGCTTGTAATCACCACAGAGGAAGTAATGGTGCAGTTATTGGCATCTTTGGCAGTAATGGTATAAGTACCTGAAATTAAGTTAGAAAATGATCCGTTTGATTGCCAGGCTCCGCCATTGAGGTTGTATTGATATACTGGGTTGCCATTTCCGGCAGTAATGCTGAGACTTCCCAAAGGCATACCCTCGCAACCAACATTCGTCTTATTAAATTGAACAAAGTTGAGCGTATTGGCTAAGTTTAATTGTGTCACACTCGAATGCGTACAACCATTGGCATCCTTAACAATCACTGTATATAAACCTGCTGTTAAATTACTAAAATTAGCACCACTGGCAAAAGCACTTCCGTTAAAGGAGTATGTGTAGGGTGGGGTTCCACTGGAAACAATGGTGTTTATGCTACCTGAATTCGGGAAACTGCATGATGGACTATTAATTGTAAAACTATTGATAACAGGCAGTTGGATGGCATTTAAAAGAATAGTTGTGTCATGGATGCAACCATTGGCATCTTTGAGATGAATAATATAAGTACCAGCAGTAAGCGGACTAAAAGTAGATGACGTGCTATAGTTACCAGTATTGATCGAATAGGTATAAGGAGAGGTGCCTCCACTTCCGGTGACGCTAATACTTCCTGTTGTAATACAGGTTGGATATACTATAGTAGACGCGGCAAATGCCATATTACCAATTGAATTTAAAACAGCTACAGATGTAGCAGTGCAACCATTGGCATCTTTAACCGTTATAGTATAAGATCCGCTCGATAGATTATTAAAGGTAGAACCAGTTGTAAACGAAGTTCCATTTTTCGAATAGGTATAAGGCATCACTCCGCCACTGGCATTTATAGTAATGCTGCCTGTATTTCCTGCGCAATTTGGTTGTGAAATAATTAAAGAGTTGATGTTCACCAAACTAATTGGTACCACTGAAACAACAGTGTCCTTAGTACAGTTATTTCCATCCTTGATGTGAATGGTATAGGTACCACTTGATAATCCGGTATAACTTCCGGATGTTTGATAACCACCGGTACTGAGTGCATAGTTGATGGGTGTGGTACCACCAAAAGCACTCACCACTATCGCACCATTATTGGTACCGCAACTTGTATTGGTGATATTTAAATTGTTGATGAGAATTTGACCCGGTGCAGAAATAAAGGCGAGCGTATCCTTGATGCAGCCATTGGCGTCCTTCACATGCACCACATAATTACCCGGACCCAGTCCGGTAATCGTATTGGAAGTTCCGTAAGCACTAACATTTACTGCATAAGTAAAAGGCGGATTCCCTCCGGAGGCATTGACGGTAATCGTGCCATTGTTACTACCAAAACAGGTCAGATTCGTACTATTGACTCCAGTGATTACAATGGGCGAAGATGGATTTAGCGTGACAACGGTATCGTCGATACAACCTATTGCATCTTTTACAGAGAGCGTATAAGTACCCGCGCTCAATCCGCTATACGTACTGCTGCTTCCCCAGACACCATTATTGAGTTTATAAGTATAGGGTGTATTGCCTCCACTTCCGCTGGCTGTAATAACACCCGAAGGGGTGCCGTTACAACCAAATTGAGTATTTACTAAAATATGTATTGGTGCAAGAACAGTAAAAGAAATATTACCACCGGCAGGCATCACGTTGTTACAATTATCAATAAGGGTATTCCCATCCGTGCCGTTTGCAACAGAAATAGTATAATTACCCAGACTCAGAGGGGATGAAAAATTGAGGGTGAACTGATTGCTGAAATTACTTCCTGATTGACAGGCACTTGAAATAGCCGAAGTGATACTTGCATTTGGAGGACTTAACACAAAATCACTCCCATTGGAAGCTAGAGAAGAGCAAAGAATGTTTTCAGACATCACTAATTTAATAGATATGGGACCGGTGCAACTGATCGGCAAGGTATCATTTTTGAGAAAGGGGACGAATTGATCGGCAACCTGACAAGTTGAGCCTGTAAAATTCAATGTATATCCGCTGGCATTTCCACTGGTATTATTCACCAAAATAGCAAAAGTTTGACCGGCAAAGGCAGTGATTGCACTGCTAAATGATCCTCCACCGGCACCTATGGATGCCTGAGCGGATGTGGCGGATAAACCGGTAAGACCTCCGGCGCTGGAATTGATCAAAGAGGCATAATTACATCGAATGGGTGCGAGTCCGGCAGAAATGGCTGAGCAGCTTTTATCTGTTAAATCCCAAACTGCAAAATCGTAGTCGGCCGCAATACTTGGGGTTAATGTAAACACTAAGGTGCCGTTTGCAGAAGCATTTAAAATATACCACACCGAGTTACTCTCGCCGGTGGTGAGACAACCTTGATTCGTGGCGTTTAATTCATTGATGGTCCCTGCTCCTGAGTAAGATGCCGATTGGGAATAAACATTCTGGCATACCGGGATGGCGCCCATACAATTTTGGGCAGGGGTTTGAGCCAACACAAAATTTGGAATGCTCAGGATGAGTATGAAGTGGGGGAGGAGCTTTTTTATCATGGCAATATTGGTATAAATTTAAAACATCCAATGTCTGATTTTCAGCAAAAAATCGGACAAATCGGTATTTTTTGACAATAACATGCCCGAAAACTGTTCCAAATATTCAATTCAGACAGTAAAACTATTGCAAGGCCACTGACGATGTTGTTCCATGTAGGATTCTGCATTACATTTGCGACTTAACAAAAAAAATCTCATGCCCTATCTGTTTACTTCTGAATCTGTATCCGAAGGTCATCCGGATAAAGTAGCTGACCAAATCTCTGATGCACTGATCGATCATTTTCTGGCTTACGATCCCAGCTCCAAAGTTGCTTGCGAAACCCTGGTAACCACAGGTCAAGTCGTCTTGGCCGGTGAAGTAAAATCAGAAGCATACCTGGATGTACAGGATATAGCCCGTAACGTGATCAAAAATATTGGATACACCAAGTCTGAATATATGTTTGAAGCGAATTCCTGTGGGATTCTTTCCGCTATTCACGAGCAAAGTGCTGACATCAATCGGGGTGTTGATCGTCAGGTGAAAAAAGCAGGTTTTGAAACTTTGGCGAATGCCCAGGGAGCCGGTGACCAGGGAATGATGTTTGGATATGCAACCCGTGAAACCGACAACTATATGCCATTGGCATTGGATTTGGCACACAAAATTTTGCAGGAATTATCCAAAACCCGACGTGCCGGTAAAGAATTAAAATATCTGAGACCGGATGCCAAAAGTCAGGTGACTATTGAATATGATGATCAAAATAATCCGGTTCGTATTGACACGATTGTGGTTTCAACTCAACATGATGAATTCGCCCAAGAAGCAAAAATGCTCGATACGATTAAAAAGGATATCATCAATATCATCATTCCCAGGGTGAAAAAACAATTGAAACCCTCTTTACAAAAATTATTCAACGATCAGATTATTTTTCATATCAACCCTACCGGAAAATTTGTGATTGGTGGGCCTCATGGGGATACCGGACTTACCGGGCGCAAAATTATCGTGGATACATACGGTGGAAAAGGGGCTCATGGTGGTGGTGCATTCAGCGGAAAAGATCCAAGTAAGGTTGATCGCAGTGCCGCATACGCAACCAGACATATTGCTAAAAATTTGGTTGCTGCCGGTTTATGTGATGAAGTATTGGTGCAAGTGTCATACGCAATTGGCGTGGCTAAACCATGTGGATTATTTATTAACACCTATGGGACTTCCAAAGTCAATAAAACCGATGGTGAAATTGCTGGTATAGTATCTAAAATCTTTGATATGCGTCCTTATGCAATTGAACAACGATTGAAGTTACGTAATCCAATTTACGCTGAAACGGCTTCTTATGGTCATATGGGTCGTAAAAATGAAGTCGTAACGAAAGTATTCAACAAAGATAAATCTAATGAGAAAAAGGTTCAGGTTGAACTGTTTACATGGGAGAAATTAGATTTTGTGGATGAGGTAAAAAAAGTCTTTAAGCTTCATTCGAAATAAGAGCAGATGCCCCGTTTATCGGGGCATTTTTAGTTCTATAATGATTCAGCTTGTTAGATACCGAGGGGGCTGCTGTTTAACGTGAAAGTAAATGATATCATTGCATTTTGGTGTGAATTACGCTTATTTAAATGCACGGTAATTTTTCATATCACCTCAATAAGCTTGCAGTTTTTTCTGATTTTCACTTCTCACATGCATCTTCAAATTCCGCGTCATCGTCCAAGGGTTCTACCACAGTACTATCTCTCGAACGCTTCCTTGAATTTGAAGCGCCTATGAGATAATCAGCAAGCCCTATTTAATTCTGTGAGTTTGAGCGATGCATCCATTTTTTTGAGTGTAAATAGCTGGCACTCATCAGAAATAGGGAGAACCAATAGACAAATTCAGAACCCCATGCCCAAGGTAAACTGAGTTTGAAAATTTCCACTACCAGAAAAGTATAACCAAGATACAGCGCAATGGCGGCTGTTTCAATATACATATTAAAACGTGTGTTACCCGTTCCTACCACAGCATTAAAATAAATGGTGGACAGCGATAACATCCAGGTTGCCATAACTACAATTCGAAGTGAAACAATACCAGTATGTGCGATTTCAACATCGGTAGTCATTAAATTCAGGAAATATCCCGGAAACAGGATGATTGGAAGTCCTAGAGTAAAAGAGAATATAAAACTCAGTCGTAAAATTTTATAAACCAAATGAATCACTTTTTGCTGATTCCCTTGTCCGATCAGATTACTGACCATCGAATTACAGGTAGTACCTAAAGCCCATGTGGCAACGCCTACAATACCAAATACCGACCGAAGAATTTGTGACACAGCGGATTCTGCTTTGCCGATATGTTCAACCAAAATAAAAAAGACCAACCAAGCACCAATGCTTAGAAGGAATTGAATCATCAGTGGAAGTGATTTTAAAAAGATGTATTGAATTTTTTTCCAGTCACGTTGCGTACTCAATTGGATATCAACTCCATGATGAAAGAGTGCTTTTCGCAAGAAGAATATACTGACTCCGCAAGCAAGAATCTCTGCCAATACAGAGGCATAAGCTGTTCCGTTTAACCCTAATTCGGGCAATCTGGCTTTCCCGAAAATCAATAAAAAATCAAATATGATATTACAGATCGCTTGAACAACAGCCACAGCCATGATATTTCGTGATTGTCCCGTGGAAAGAAAAAAGGCAAGATGAATTTGAACCAAAAAAATGAACGGAAGGCCCCAAAATCGTATATTGATAAAGGAAATCGCCGCTTCCAGTATACTGCTTTCCTGTATGCCAAACCCAAGGAGGCTTGATGCAAATAATGCAGTGAAAATCATCAGGGTTATTGATAGTCCTAACGAAATCCAATAAGCCTGACTTAAGTACTGTCCGATACCGGATGGATTATTTTCTCCGGCTTTGCGACTCAATAACATCAGTAATCCGGAAGAAAATCCTTGCCCGATCATGGTCAGCGTCAGGTAATAAATGCCTGCAATGCCGGACGCTGCCAGTAAATCCTGTGTGCCTTGGTTAGAATTTTGAGGATGGTAATAACCCAGAAACAAGGTATTGGCCAGCATACTCAGTTGTGGAATAAAAATTGAAACGGCCACAGGCCATGACAGCTTGATAATTTCACGGTAACGGGTGTTGATTCGCAAGGAGGGTGCAGCTGCTGACATGAGCATGCAAATATAAGTGCCGCAAATGGCTAAAGGCTATTTGTAATTTTTATTATAGAACTTCAAGTATCCAATGATATCTCTGGTTTTTAATAGTTCTTGATAATTGGATTTAGAGATAATACAAACGTCGTATTCGTGTTGTTTTAATTGCCCGAACAACAATTTCTCATTTTTAAACTCTTGCATGTATTTACGGGCAAAAACTAAATTTGAAAACTGATGTACCGTGATGATGGCTTGTTGGGCCGTGAGCATATTTAATCCGGTAGAATACTCCTCAACAAAATGCTGTAATAAATTTTAATCACTTATGCCGGCTTTTAAACCCATGGTACGACCATCGGCATTTCGTAAAAATACCATCGCTAAATGAGCAGAGGAGGGGTCAAAGGTAAATAGGCCTTTACCTTCTGCTTTTTCTAATTCCGCTATGCCCTCTGTTCCACCCTGGGCGTTTTCATTTTGTCCGTTTGCTATTTGATTGGATATGGCAGTAGCGCCTATTTCACCCGCTTGTGAAGAAGAAATCAGTTTTAAAAATTCCTGGGCTCTTTTTTGTTCTTCAGTTTTTGGGTAATCAAAAACGATTTTTTCTAATAATGATTTGCAGGTATCCATTTGTTTGAGCCCTGCATAAGATATGGCTTCCACCAATTGATATTTGGGAATTAATGGATGGCCTTTGAAGTTGGTTTTTGCGTATTGAACCTGCGATAAGGCATCGTTGTAAGCTGCGGATTTGTATAATGCGTAAGTGTTTTCGTAATGTTGATTGGCTGATAGGGTCTGAATCGTTTCCGGACTTTTATATTCGGGATTTAAAGCCAATTGCGCTAATTCCGAACCCGGGAATTCCTGATTGAGTAAATTCTTGTACCTATTGGCTTCATTTAGTTGTAGTAATTTATTATGATTTAAATAAAGGGCGTAATAGGCCTGTTTTTTAAAAGAAGTATTCGGGAAACGACTAATCAATGTATCAAAGGTCCTGATGGCATTAGGATAATCAGCCAATTGCGAGTAATAAGTCAATCCGAGGTTGTAAAATGCTTCCTGTAATTTGGAATTACAGGCATCCATTTGAGCGGGTGTTTTGGGAATTTGTTTGAGTAAGGAGGCTATATCAGCTGCCGTGATTTGACCAGATTCCACATCTTCGTCATTTTCGCTGGAAACAGACATGTTATTGGCACTGCTGCGGCGCCAATTATCTTCTAGTTTACGATTCCCCCATTTCTGAACAAATTCCTGAGAACCTTTTTGAATCATATTTGTATTGTAGAAATACCAGTTTGATTTATTATTGGAAGGTTGAAGCGATACCACTTTGGTACCCAAGTCGGGTTGATTATTTTGTAGTTTTTTGATACGCTCCAGTTCTTTTTTAGCCGCAGCTTTTTGTTCCTTGTCACTTTTTTTAGACAAGGCTATCAAACTATCCTGTTCCCGAATGGTTCGGATATATTTAACCACATCTGCTAATACTGTTTTGCGGGTATTCACCTCATTGAGATTCTCAAGGGGAGGAGTGGTTCCAAAATATGATGCACTATCGTATGAAGTTTTGGCCATTTCATATTCGGTCAGTCCGTAATATAAGCGACCCAATTCAGCGAATGCTTTTGCCTTCTGGGTAATATCCTTATTTTCTTTGTTTTCAATACTTTTATTTAATAGACGTATGGCTTCAGGAATATTATCCAGGGCTTCAATGCCTGCCAGTGTATTTAATGCCAGACTTTTAAATTTGGTGTATTTCGGATCATTGACAAGTTTTTGCAGTTGGTTTTTAGCATAAGATTTATCTCCGCCTCCCTGGGCTGCATTTTGAGCCATAAATAATTTTGTATAAAAATCCATGTCAGGGGAGGTTTTTCCGCTGATGGATTTTTTGAAATTTTCGGTTGATTTTGTAAAATCTTTTTTTCCGGCATACAATTGACCTAAAGCAAAATGTACCCTGGACTTTTGAAGTTTGGATATCTTATAATTCAATGACGACTCCAGAGAAACGATGGCATCGTCGTTGTTTTCTTGCATCAATTCCAAATTCGCCTTGGCCAGATATAAAGCCGGTTTGTATTTTTTAGGGAGCTTAGGGTCTTTTTCAAGAGTGGAGTATAGGGCAATAGCTTCACTGTATTGCTCGGCAGCCATATATGCCTGACCTAGATAAATGAGAGCCTCATTTCTACTCAATTTATGGCTCAATGCCCGAAGGCCTTTTCGATTTTCAGGTGTTGCGATAGATACGACTCCATCTTTGTTTTCACTGGATTTTTTAGCCCCGGATTTTTGTTTTTGTTTAGGCAAGTCTTTGTATTCATTAGCTACAAATTGAAAGGTGGATATAGCCCCTTCAAATTCATTTTTGACATAAGACGCTTT
>DAIRSC010000026.1:0-15063 GCA_036804585.1 Chitinophagaceae bacterium | reverse complement strand
AATTACTCCATCATGTACTGGAATCAACTATTTTCAAGTTAATCAGCAAGCCCTATTTACTATTTTTTGTAATTGAAGTAATATCTCCGTCTCACCATGTGACTGCAATCTATCAAAAGAACTACTTTCCGGGAAAGACAGAAATCGCATTCTAAAGAAAACAAAAGTTTAAAAGTCAAATCCCGCTATATTTTCTATGCCATTAAAATTTATTCGGCTCATAAAAAAGCAAGAACGGAATTCCATAAAAGTAAGGACATCCCAAATAGTTTGCTGGAATATCAGCCTTTACCTAACTCTGGTTTTGCGTAATTGTTGCTTTTATTTTAGGCCGAACATTTGTACTTTCTATATGCTTTTGCACTAAATTTGAACTCTAGTACTTTTGATTTAACACAGAAGAAAATCCAGGGCCTTTTAGCAGCATATAGCGGACGACCCAAGACAGATAGAAAATTTCCAATGATAGAAAGAACTCTAATCAAAAATATAAGCATCGTCAATGAAGGTCAAATAATCCTTGCCGATATTCTTATTGACAATGGCGTAATTCAAAAAATTGGAAGGGTCACAGACATGACTAATTCAAATATTATTGATGGAACAGGGAAATATTTATTTCCCGGCATCATTGACGGTCAAGTTCATTTTCGTGATCCGGGACTAACACATAAAGGTGACCTTCATTCAGAAAGCAGAGCCGCTGTTGCGGGTGGTGTGACTTCCTTCATTGATATGCCAAATACGTTTCCGAATGTATTGACCATTGACAACTTAAATGAAAAATATCAAATAGCCTCAGAAAAATCATTAGCAAACTATGGTTTCTTTTTAGGTGTAAATATTGACAACCTTGATTACGTAATAAATATTGACACATCTAAACTGCTAGGCGTTTCTGATGACGGACTTTACTTTACCAAAAAAGGAAACCTGCTTGCCGACAATCCGGAAACAATGGAAACGTTGTTTGCTAATTGCAAATCTATTATTGCTATCCATTCGGAAAAAGAACAAATAGTTGAAGAGAATGAAAACATATTTCGTGAAAGATATGGCGACGATGTGCCTATTGAGTTTCATCCTATTATAAGAAGTGAAAAAGCATGTTATGAAGCAACTAAAAGAGCCATTGACTTAGCAAACAAGCACAAAGCAAGGCTTCATATCCTGCATTTGACCACCGAAGCGGAAACACATCTATTCCGCAATGACATTCCGCTTGAAGAAAAAAAAATAACGACTGAAGTGTCCGTTCATCATTTATGGTTCTCGGATAAAGACTATCAGCATTTGGGGACATTCATAAAATGGAACCCTGCTATTAAAACCGAAAGAGACAAAAAAGGACTATTGAAAGCACTGTTGGACGATAGAATCGACATCGTAACAACTGACCATGCCCCACATACTTTAGACGAAAAACATAAACCTTATTTTCAAGCGATGTCAGGTGCACCCATCGTACAGCATTCGTTAAACATGATGCTTGAGTTCTATAAACAAGGACTTATTTCTTTAGAGAAAATTGTTAAAAAAATGTGTCATAATCCAGCGATACTTTATAAAATAGAAAATAGGGGCTTTATTCGTGAAGGTTATTTCGCAGACCTTACTATTGTTGACCTAAATTCTAAATGGAGAGTTTGCGAAGAAAATATTTTATCCAAATGTGGTTGGTCGCCATTAGACGGAACAACTTTTCAAACAAAAGTGACTCATACATTTGTAAATGGTAACTTAGTGTACAATAACGGACAGTTTAACGAGACAAAAAAAGGGAACCCATTAAAATCAACTAATGACTGATAGCATATAAAGAGCCATTTGAACTAAGAGGATTTTTGCGCCAAGCGGGGTGACGTGTAAACTTGAAGTTTTATGCTCCTATTCAAGTGCAGTGCTGTATAGCAGTTATGTGCTTCAAAAGATGCATGAACGCTTTGACCGGATACTTTATAGCCGTTGATATGACATCCAATGAAAATAATTTAAAGCAAGAAGTATAAACAATAAAAAAAATAAAATGGAAACAACATTCAAAGACAAAGTAGTTATCATTACCGGAAGTACATACGGAATCGGAAAATCCGCAGCAATTGCATTTGCACAAAGGGGGGCAAAAGTTGTACTTTCTGACTGGAAGCAAGACGAAGATACGCTCAGCACCATCAAAGAGAATGGAGGGGACTCAATATTTGTAAAGTGTGATGTTTCAGTTGAAGAAGATGTAAAAAATTTGGTTGCTGAAACGATTGCTAAGTATGGCAGACTGGATTTTGCATTCAACAATGCCGGCATTGAAGGAACACCGGCACCTGCGACAGAATGCAGCAACGAAAATTGGGACAAAACCATCAGTATTAACCTGAAAGGCGTTTGGTATTGTATGAAGTACCAGATTCCCGAAATGTTAAAATTAGGTGGTGGAGTTATTGTAAATAATGCGTCTATTGCAGGTTTGGTAGGATTCGGCGGAGTTCCTGCCTATGTTGCTTCCAAACATGCCGTTGTAGGTTTGACTAAGAATGTTGCTTTAGACTATGCAAAGCAGAATATTAGGGTTAATGCTGTTTGCCCCGGAGTAATCCACACACCAATGATTGATCGTTTCACTGGAGGTAACCCACAAGTAATAGAACAATTGGTTGCAGCAAAACCGATGGGTAGACTTGGTCAACCTGAAGAAATAGCAGAAACAGTCGTATTTCTCTGTTCTAATGCAGCTTCATTTATTACCGGTCAAGCAATTGCAATAGATGGAGGATGGACAACACAGTAACTATCATCTAATCTTAATCCTATTCATAAACTACAAAGTGCGTTAGATCTAAATAAAAATTAAAATAGAAAACTACTTATAATCACTGGTTTTTTGGTAATCTCAAAGGGTGCCATCAGGTTTGCTCAAACGTTTATAAAGCAATCAAATGAAATTGAAGCAAAATTGTAAACACTGTTCATTTTTTAAGCCAACTAAATGGAGCGATGTTTCCAAATAAGAATTTAAACAATAAGAAATACATAAATTTAAAGCTGAGTTGAAAAAGTTCGTTTATGCAACAATTCCGGGAAATAAAGATAAGTTTAATATGATTTTGTTTTTTATTGACTCTGCCATCTCAATTGAGAGTGACATTTTAAAATTTGCCAAAAAAACAAAATACATTTTATTTTTATGGTATCACAAGGTGCAGATTTATTGAGAAAGAAATTGCGTATTCATACATTCTACATTGTAAATAGGGTTTGCTGATGATCTCAGAGGAGCTTTAAATTCAAGGAAGCGTTTCAAGGGGTATTACTTTGGTAAAACCTTTGGACGATGACACCGAATTTGAAGATCCCAATGAGAAGTGAAAATCAACAAATGAACTACAAGCTTATTGAATAGATATGAAAAGTTGCCGTGCATTTAAATAAGTGCAATTCACACCAAAATGCAATGATATCATATGTTTTCACGTTAACGTGCAGCCCCTGTGTACAATTTTCTCTCTTTTATTATACATAACTTTTCGTTTCAATAATGTTGACGAAATATCCGGTACATTTATTTCCAACCCTTTAAAAAGCCCTTTGGTATTATTGATCAGCTATAAAGATGGTATCTATTTTATTCTAAATAATATTCAATGTAATTTAGATACTTGGAATAAAAACTTATTCTAAATAGGATATATTTCAAGTATAGGTTCTGCCATAATTAGGGCTTGCTGATTATCTCATAGGCGCTTCAAATTCAAGGAAGCGTTCGAGGGGTAGTATTGTGTTACAGCCCTTGGACGATGACGCGGAATTTGAAGATGCATGTGAGAAGTGAAAATCAGAAAAAACTGCAAGCCTATTGAGGTGATACCAAAAATTATTGTGCATCAAAATGAACGAAAATTACTCCATCATGTACCGGAATCAACTATTTTCACGTTAATCAGCAAGCCCCAATTAGTTCAGTAACGGTATTATTTGTTTATTTTGTCGTAAAACAAGCTGTTGAGCTTAGGCATATTCTAAAGGCCAATAACCCAATTCAAAATATAAAATGAATCATCACATATTATCAATTCATGAAACCCAGCAGTTGTTTAACACAGGCAAAAATGGTTTGCATCAATCTGATGCTGAAGAACGTTTGCTTGAAAATGGAAGAAATGAATTAGTTGAAAAAAGGAAAAAATCAACATGGTTGATCCTTTTTAATCAATTTAAAGACGTGATGATATTAATACTACTTACCGCAGCTGTTATTTCCATTGCAATTGGTCATTTAAAAGATGCAGTTGTAATTCTCATAATTGTGCTTTTAAATGCCATAATAGGATTTATTCAAGAATATCGAGCAGAAAAAGCAATAGCTACTTTAAAAAAAATGTCTGCATCAAACTCTCTAGTACGCAGAAATGGCAGCATTATTGAAATAGCATCTTCAGAATTAGTACTTGGTGATATTGTTATATTAGAAGCTGGGAATATTGTACCTGCCGATATACGCCTTTCTGAAACTTATTCGCTAAAAATAGAGGAATCATCTCTTACTGGCGAGTCACATTCTGTAGATAAATTAACCCAAGAACTCCAATCAGAAGAATTGCCAATTGGTGACCGGAATAATATGGCGTTCAAAAGTACTATAGTTTCTTATGGGCGTGGGGAGGGCATTGTGGTAGCAACTGGAATGAATACCGAAATAGGTCGTATTGCCCAACTCTTACAGGAAGAAGAAAGCCAAACACCACTTCAAAAAAGGTTAGCAGATTTTAGCAAAAAACTATCTTTAGTTGTAATTGGTATTTGTGCCATTTTATATAGTGTTGGTTTACTTCGTGGAGAAGATCCTATACAGATGTTGCTAACCGCAGTTTCTGTTGCAGTTGCTGCCATACCAGAGGCATTACCTGCTATTATAACCATTGCATTAGCTTTAGGTGCTAAACGAATGGTGAGTAAGAATGTGTTAATCCGCAGACTTCCATCAGTAGAAACATTAGGCTCTATAACTTATATCTGCTCTGATAAAACAGGCACAATTACCCAAAACAAAATGACTGTTACTGACATTTGGCAACCAAATTCAATGGCACCTTTTCAAAACTTCAATCCAGAAGAATTATTACTCTTCGCTATGGAACTCAATCATGATGTTTCTGTCAATGAAACAAACAATTTCGAAGGAGACCCAACGGAAATAGCCATTGTTCAATATGTAAGAAAGCATCATCTTTATAGCGAATCATGGAAAAGCATTCATCGTATCGAGGAATTACCTTTTGACGCTGAAAGAAAACGGATGACAACCATTTACGCAATTAAAGATAAGTACATATCTGTTACAAAAGGTGCGGTAGAATCAGTTTTGAATTGTTGCAATAATTATGATGTTTCTGAAATTTCAAAAGCAGTAAATCAATTTGCCAAACAAGGTAAAAGAGTCCTGGCTTACGCTTTTAATACATTGGATAAATTTCCTGAAAATAGTACCATCCAAAACACAGAACAAAATCTTAACTTTATTGGTATAGTGGCCATGATAGACCCTCCGAGGGAAGAGGCTAAACAGGCCATAGCAGATTGCCATAGAGCAGGCATTACACCAGTAATGATAACTGGGGATCACCCCTTAACGGCTCATGCAATTGCTATAGAAACTGGCATCATTCATAAAAAAACGGATAAAGTTGTTACCGGATTGGAATTAGAAGCTTATACGGATGAAGAATTTGAAAAAGAAGTTGAATACATAAAAGTATATGCCCGAGTATCGCCAGAACAAAAGTTGCAAATTGTAAAATTATTGCAAAAGAAAAACCATTTTGTTGCTATGACGGGAGATGGAGTAAATGATGCTCCTGCATTACGAAGAGCAAATATTGGTATTGCTATGGGAATAACAGGAACTGATGTAAGTAAAGAAGCAGCACAAATGATTTTATTGGATGATAATTTTGCAACTATCATAAAAGCTGTAAAGGAAGGAAGAAGAATTTATGAAAACATCAGAAAATTTATAAAATATACTCTTACAAGTAACGGCGGAGAAATTTGGACAATTTTCTTAGCTCCACTTATTGGTTTATCCATCCCCCTTATACCCATTCATATTTTATGGATTAATTTAGTAACCGATGGTTTGCCGGGATTAGCATTTGCAGCTGAACCTGCCGAAGAAAATATTTTACAACAACCACCACGAAAGTCAGATGAAAGCATATTTTCTAGAGGCTTAGGGCTTCATATACTTTGGGTAGGATTATTAATGGGGGCAATTTGCTTAGTTACACAAGTTTGGGCTACACACCTCGGAAACGACAAATGGCAAACCATGGTTTTTACAGTATTATGTATAAGCCAAATGGGACATGCCTTGTCGATTAGAAGCGATTTGAAATCACTATTTCAACAAGGTATTTTTGGTAATAAAAAATTAGTTGGTGCTGTTCTACTCACTTTTGCTTTACAAATGGCAGTAATTTATGTTCCTTTTTTACAGGACATTTTTCGTACAAGATCTTTAACCGTTTTTGAACTATTGATCTGTATGGGTCTATCAAGTATTGTCTTTTGGGTAGTAGAGTTAGAAAAATGGATTAAACGGAGAAATTTAAAGATCAAAAGTTATGCGAAATAATAATGAGACTAATCTCCAATACGGACAATAGTTTGCAGGAAAGATGGATAAGAGCCACCATCAATATTAGCAGTTACAAATAACTGGCGGCGTGTAATGTTAATTTAGTGAATAAACATGTCTTGAAATTATTTTATAACACTAAATCTCTATTTTTATTTTGACCGAGAATTGGGTACGCTTACATCATCAATAAAGGTTTGGGTTTCATAACCGGTCCCACCCCGAACAAATAAATCTTCACGAGCGTTGGTTTGTTGTGCAACAGGCAAAATTTTTAATGGTCCGTAATTATCGCCATTACTACCCGCCGTACTAACGTTGTCAAGTGCTTTGAGTACTGTTCCTTTTTTTCATCGCTGGCTTCAAAGGCTCCGGCTGAAATAACCACGGCTTTCAAATCATTGTCTTTTTCTTTGAGGGTTAAATCTAACTTTAAGGTAGGCTGGTTTAACACAATCTTTTTTTCTAGGGGTACAAAACCCATATACGTTGCAGTAAGTGTATGAGTATCCTGCTGAAACGTTTCAAATTCATAAAATCCATTCGAATTCGATGTGCTCCCGTCATAGGAATTTTTAATGGCGATATTCACGCCAATCAAAGTTTGACTTTCTTGTCTTTGACGGTACCTGAAATTTTTATTTGTGAAAATAATAGATGGGTGCTACATCCAGCCATGAGACAAAAAATCTATTTCATGGTCCAAAGGTAATACCGTTTTTATAAGAGCCGCTCATCGATTCAGGGAGGTAGAAATTGCTATTCAATAAACGTAACGTAAGTATATGTATTTTAAGCTATGGATCAATTGCCGAATCAATGCAGCTTGGCATAAATTTTTTCCGCAATACGCATCCCATCCATGGCAGCACTTACAATCCCCCCTGCATACCCCGCACCTTCAGCACAAGGATACAAATTTATTATTTGAGGATGTGTCAACTCATCCTGATGGCGGGGAATGCGCACGGGTGAAGAAGTTCTGCTTTCGGTGGCCACCAAAACGGCTTCGTGGGTTAAATAACCAGGTCGTCCAAATTTACCTTGCAGTTTTTGGGCAATATGTTTTAAGCCCACACCCAATGAGTCATTCAAGATTTTAGGTAAAACTTCCGATAACGAAACGCTCTGTAAACCGGGGATATAAGAACATCCGGGTAATGAACTACTTTGTTTATTCATCAAAAAGTCGGTCATGCGCTGAGCCGGAGCCACAAATTTTCCACCACCGGCTGAGAAAGCTTTTTTCTCAACGGTATATTGATATTTTAAACCAGCTAAAGGATGATGGTCCATAAAATCTTTTTCATCAATTACCACCACCATACCGCTGTTAGCATAAGGATTATTTCTTTTACTGGGGCTCCAACCATTCACGACCAAAGCACCTTGGCGGGTAGCTGCAGGCGCAATAATTCCTCACGGACACATACAAAATGAAAACCCACCCATTCCATTAATTTGTTCAACTAAACTATAACTGGCAGGGGGTAAATAGGGTTCGCGGATTTCACATCGATATTGTAACTGATCAATGATGGATTGGGGATGCTCAATACGGACGCCTAATGCAAATGGTTTCGCTTCAATCAATATATTTTTCCGATCCAATAATTCATATATATCATGGGCCGAATGACCGGTGGCTAGAATCAGTTGTTGAATATTTATCCACCCAAGTTGTTGAATGAGGATTTTTTGAATTTGCCCGAACTGCGTTTCTAAATCAATCAGCTTGCTTTCAAAATAAATTTCACCACCACACTCGATAATGGCATCCCGCATATTTTCAATAATCTGTGGTAACTTATTGGTGCCTATATGAGGATGAGCCTCATAGCAAATTGATTGATCAGCTCCAAAGTGATGAAACCAATTGAGTACTTTAGAAATATTTCCTCGCTTATTACTCCGTGTATATAATTTTCCATCGCTGTAGGTTCCGGCACCGCCTTCGCCAAAACAATAGTTGCTTTCTTCATTTAAGATGCCCTCTTTATTCAGTTTGGCCAAATCTCTCCGCCGCTCTCTGACATTTTTTCCTCGCTCAAATAAAACAGGCTTCAGACCCAGTTCAATACATTGTAAGGCACAAAATAATCCCGCTGGTCCGGCACCAATGATATGAATAGGAGGTGCATTGGAAACGTTTTTTGATTCGAATAAAGGAACTTGCGCAAAGTCTATATCATTATCTTGATAGATGCCTACACGAAAAAGAATTTTGATGAACTTACTTCTTGCATCCATTGATTTTCGCAGAATACGCCACTGCCAACCGGTAGGGCTGTTTAGACCGGATCGGGCTGTTATAGCCGCAACAATATTTTTTTCGTCGGCTGCTTCTGCAGGGCTGAGGGCAAATTCTATTTCTCGCATGAATGGGTCAGTAGCTGCAAATCTAATAGAGTTTTAAACAAGGTGTATCATGGTTTAAATTTGGTATTACCTTTAAGGCATGTTTCGTTCATTTTTATTTTACAACCGGAAATTTTTAGCTGCTTTTGTGATGTCGTTTGTTTCGACTGTTTCATTCACGCAAATAACGCCATTTGAGGCAAAGGGGAAAAATTATTCAGCAACTTACGAGGAATGTATGGCATATTATTATGACTTGCAGCAGAAATATCCGGCCATCGAAATTGTTGAAATAGGTCCAACGGATGCTGCATACCCTTTGCTGGTGGTACTGCTGAGCAGCGATCGGCGTCAGGATGTTTCGAAATGGCATGTCAAAAACAAAGCGATCATTCTGATTAACAATGGTATTCATTCCGGAGAACCGGATGGTATTGATGCATCCATGTTATTGCTACGTGATGTTGCTGAAAGAATGCAACAAGGAGATACATCACTCGAGAATGTAGCTTTGGCAGTAATACCAGTATACAATATTGGAGGTTGTTTAAATCGAAGTCCCTATAACCGCGTCGATCAGGACGGGCCTGAGGAATTTGGGAGCAGAGGGAATGGACAAAATCTGGATTTAAATCGTGATTTTATTAAATGCGATAGCCGGGAGGCTAGAACATTTGCCAAATTATTTCATTGGATTAAACCGGATGTATTTGTCGATAATCATGTCAGTGATGGGGCAGACTATCAGCATGTTATTACAATGGCCACTACACAACATAACAAGTTGGGTGGACCGATGGGTGAATATTTAGAAAAGATTTTTGAACAATCTTTATTTGCTGGTATGGAGCAACTTCAATATCCGATGTTGCCTTATGTCAATACTTGGGGAAAGGATGCTTCTGAGGGATGGTTCCAGTTTTTTGATAGTCCACGGTTTAGTAGTGGTTATGCGGCCTTGCATAATGTGTTCGCTTTTGTTCCTGAAACTCATATGTTGAAACCCTATGCACAAAGGGTGGATGCAACGTTGAAATTTATGCAAGTCTTAGTTGATTATTGTCAGCAACATCATCAAGAAATTCATGCAATTCGAGACTCGATGTTAAATGCCCAACTCCAACAGACTGTCTTTCCTTTGCAATGGAATTTTAATACTAAAATCTCTAAAAAAATCAATTATCGCGGATATCAGTACAGGCAAATGATTAGTGAAGTATCCGGCTTGCCTTATATGGGCTATGATCGGATGGATACGTTTAGCAAGCAGATCTCTTTTTTTAATCAGGCTGAACCTTCATTGAGTGTATATAGACCCGATGCTTACGTTATTCCGGCAGGTTGGTGGAAAGTCATTGAGTTATTGCGATTAAATCATGTAGAGTTATTTGAATTTGAAAAAGATGATAGCCTGGAAATAGAAATGTATCGCATCTTATCTTTTGAATCGGGTTCAAAACCTTATGAAGGTCATCATCCAAATTCAAAAGTGAAGGTGGAAAAAATTCAAGGCCGTTGACATTTACGCAAAGGAGATTTTTATTAACATACCAGTCAGAAAGCTGATCGATTTATCATCGAGACACTGGAGCCAGAAGGAATGGATAGTTACTTTTATTGGAATTTTTTCGATCCGATTTTGGAACAGAAAGAAGGTTATACGGCATATGCGTTCGAAAAGAATGCAGCGGAGTTTTTAAAAAAAAATCCTGCAGTTCGACAAACACTTCAGGCAGCCGTGGAAAGGGATAGCACGCTTGGAAGAAACGCACAAGCTCAGCTGGATTTTGTGTTTATACAATCACCTTATCTTGAACCTGCGTATCAGATTTATCCGGTTTACCGGGTATTAAATTCACCAATTTACTTCAGGCAAGACCCCAAAATAGGAAATGAAGTTATTCGGAATAAGCAGGATGAATAATTCAGTTAAGACCATAGTAGCAGGAACGATAATCGTCGTAATGACGTTTCTCTGCTATTTTATTTCGATTGATTCAGGTTTGATTTCAGACGATTATAAAATTCTGGTACAGGGGTCCAATGGATTTACTGATCATCAATTTTTTCGTCCGGGTACCTTTTGGTTGAATATGGCACTCTTTGGAAGATGCGTGTCGTTGTATCATTTGTGCAATGTGATTTTGCATGCCGGGAATGCGATATTGCTCTGGTATATCGGGGCACAGTGGTTTAAAGCTAAACTTCCATCTTATCGACCATTTTTAACCGCGATATTTTTTGTTTGTTGGCCCACACATGTGGATTCGGTGGTTTGGATATCCGGTGCAGCATCTGTATTCTCAACATTTTTTTTTCTATGCAGCTTGTATTGTTTATTCCAATTTGACAAAAATGGAAAGTCATTCTATTTTTTGACTGCTTTTGCATGTTGGTTTGCAGCTTTGTGTACCTATGAATCCACTTGGGTTGGTCTTTGGATTATTCCGATGATATTTTATTGGAAACGAAATTGGCCATGGAAAAAAATTCTGAGATTGTTTTTCTCCTTGTTACTGGTTTTTTTGTCTTATCTTTTATTGCGGAATCAATTTATGGGCGATTGGATCGGTACCTATGGTGAGTTGCATCAAAAGGTTGATGTGGCCCATATCATAATCAATCTGTTTCGGTTTACATTTCGTGCAATGATGCCCCCGTATGAAGGTGGGATCTATTTTTGGCTTTATGTTTTTTGGTATTTTTTATTTTTGTTGATTTTTATTTTTCGGCTGTCTTTCAGAATTATGGCAAAACCAGCAATGGTTTATTTGTGCCTATTTCTATGCGCCTTGTTCCCCGTTTTGAATTTAGGTATTGCCTCTCGAAACACCGAAGGAGAAAGATTTTTATACTTACCAGGCATTTTTCTTATTGTATATTTTGTGGATGTTTTCTCACGGATGCAGATATCAGTTCAAAAATGGATGCTGACTTTATTTATTATAATATCTGTATTTTATCTGATCCAGGTTCAACAAAAATGGCGATGCAGTCATCAACAGATCTTGTCATTTTATCATCAAATGAAACAACAAAAAGATTATCATGTGATTGAAATCATCAATTTACCTGTGCTCGCAAATGGAACCTATGCCTTAAGAGTTGGTTTACAAGAGGGCATGCGGTGGCATGGTATTCAACAAAAAGTACCCGTTCAAGTAAGAAGCAGGAAGTCCTTCCGGGAATGGCCGAAGTGTCAAATGAATCTTCATTCGGATACACTTTTGGTGAAGTTTACCGGAAATGAACTCGAAACCGGAAATTAAGCAAAAGGAACAGCACATCATATATTTAAAATAATTATATTTGCACCTGCTACAAGATATTTAAATCAAGGTGCAGCGAAATAATATGAATCTTCAAACCTCAGGATCTAAAATAATCAACATGAAACAAGGTATGCTACTTTTTTTATTTTTAACCATGTCTATTCTGGTCCGAAGTAAATCGAAATTTGGATTGGATTTAGGCATAGGATTAAAGGCCGGTTTGACATTGAATAAAGTGAATGGATATGGTTGGCAGGGTGTTTATAAAACGAATCCCAACGCCGGATTTTTTGCCAATTTAAATAAACGAAGAATTGGTATACAACTTGAAGCTCTGTGGAGTCAAAGTACCATGGTGACGGATACCTCATTTCATGGCGTCTATGCGCAGTATTATCGAAACATTGAAGATAGTTTGATCAATGGTTCTTTTAAGTTTCAAACCATCGCGATTCCCATTTTGGTGAATTTAAAATTGACCCAGTTTTTGTGGATTCAGTTAGGTCCACAGTTTTCGTCCAATTTAAGTGTATTGGATAAAAATAAAATTCTTAAAAGTGGTACTGACATCATTTCACAGAATAGTTATGATGTGATAGGCGGTTTATGGGTGCAGTTTGGTGGCAAGGCTTCTATACTTCGGGTGAATGCAGGTCTCCGGTATATTTGGGGTATTAGTAATATCAACAACCTCGTGCATGAAAGAAGCTGGACAAATCAGATGATTCAATTACATGTGGGTATTAGTTACTAACGAATAGCCACCACTCTAAGGTGTTCTAAAAGAACCTTTTCATATTTCTTGAGTTCATATAAGGATTTTTGAAGGATAAATTCCTCCTTTACATCATTGAGTATTCGTAATTCTTCAAGTAATTCGGCATAGGCCGCTTTAATTTTACGTAGCAAAAAATAGATTAGAGTATGCTCCACATCTTCGAGGTAAATTTGTTCTTTACTCGGGGTAATGATATGAAATTCTTTCGCCCAGTTTTCACTTAGTTCATAGGGGAAGTATAATGCCTCAATGGCATTCAGACGTATTTCCTCTTCATCATGATACGTAAAATCTTTGACAGTCGGGTATTGAAGAGTTGACTCCAATATATTAAAATAGTTAAGATAAATTTTATGCAAGGCATCATTGACAAAATTGGCATCTCCAATTTTTAAGCGGATATACTCAGCCACAGATATTTTATCATCATAGGGCTTATGGCCAAATTCTATCAGCACGCGAATCAATCCTTTTTCCTGTAAATAGTCTTTCTGTAATAAAAGACCGGCATCTTCTTGTTGATGTGCTTTTTCAGGTTCAGCTAAATCATGCAATGCATCTACTTCCGGCTTGTTTTGAAAATCCTTTTTGACGATTTTTTCGCGAATTCTTTTGTTGACCAACGCAATTAATCCGGCTTCATCAATTTGTAAAAGTTGAGCACATCGTCGAATATAATCCTGCTGTTTACTAAATTCTTCTACTTTATTGATTTTTGATAATGTTTCTGCAATATCATTAATTAGGGCTGTTTTTTTAACCGTATCATCCTTGGCTTCTTTCAGAGAAGCTTCTAATTTGAACAGAATAATGTCTTTTTTTTCTTTCTGAATATATTGCTGAAAGCCTTCCGCACCGGTGCTTTGTAAATAGGAGTCAGGATCATGATTGTCAGGAAGTAAAACAACATGTACATTTAATCCTTCTTCGATGGCCATATCCAATCCCCGCAAAGCCGCTTTTACGCCTGCTGCATCCCCATCATAAAGTATAGTAAGATTTTTGCTGTATCGTTTGATCAATCGCAGTTGTTCATCAGTGAGCGATGTACCACTGCTGGCCACAGCATTTGTAATTCCGGCCTGATGTAAGGACAATACATCGGTATATCCCTCGACCAGCAAACATTCATCTTGCTGCGTAATGGCCGTTCGGGCAAAATAAATTCCATAAAGTGTTCTGCTTTTTTGATAAAGTTCATTTTCCGGGGTGTTGATATATTTCGGCGCCCGGTCGGAACTCTTTAATATCCTTGCCCCAAAGCCAATCACTTTTCCACTTTGATTTTGAATCGGGAAAATAACCCGGCCATGATAAATGGCTTGTAACATGCCGTATCGATCAGAAATAAGTCCGGCCTTAATCAATAAATCTTTATCGTATCCTTTGTCTATGGCATGCTGTACAAAACTTTCTCTGTTTTCGGGGCAATAACCGAGTTGAAACTTTTCAAGGGTCTCTAATCGAAATCCTCTTTCTTTGAAATAACTCAATCCGATGGTTTGCCCTTCTTCGGAATGTAGTAACTGGTCATGGAAATATTGAGTCGCAAACTGGTTCAGGATTCTTAAACTTTCCTCGGTTTGCTGTTGTACCCGAACTTCAGGTGTGACTTCCGTTTGTTCTAATTCAATGTGGTAACGTTTTGCCAGCCAGGTTATGGCTTCAGGATAGCTGAGTTTTTCATGTTCTTGTACAAAAGTGACCACATTGCCGGCTTTACCGCAGCCAAAACATTTGTAAATACCTTTAGAAGGGGAGACCGTGAAAGAGGGGGTTTTTTCGTTATGAAAAGGGCAGTTCCCTAAAAAGTTGACCCCTCTTTTTTTAAGTTTAATAAAACTGCCAACCACATCAATAATGTCGGCAGCATCATTCACTTTTTGAATGGAAGCTTTTGAAATCACGGTGTAAATTTAATCAGCTTACCGAAAGGAACAGGAATTTAATTCATTTCTCTGGTGCATCTTCTATTTTGGGGCTACCGTTTAACGTAAATGCAAATGAGATCACTGCAATTTGGGGTG
>DAIRSC010000025.1:1240-15499 GCA_036804585.1 Chitinophagaceae bacterium | reverse complement strand
GCCTGACTTTTTTACGGCTGACCATAAAGGATTTCTCCGTATCGACAGCAACCGAGGCTTTTATACCGGCAAGGACACCTGTAATATCAACCTGCTCTTTTCACCCCAGCAACTCACAATCCAACGCGACACATTGTGTAAACATGAAATGAATACGGTTGGGAAGTATAAAAAATCCGGCAACAAATGGGTCAAAGGGCCATCCGTATTGTTTAATTACATAGAAAAATCAGGTCAAATTCAGGTAGATAGTTGTTCCGTTTTTGCCGCCCCTCATCCGAATACAAAAATTAAACGTACATTTGTCAAGTCATCAATTGTTAAAATCATTGATGAGTTCCGGCTTTTTTATTTAGTCGAACATCCTTCAGCCAAAAAAGAATTTACCTGGGTCCTCAAGAAACACGTGTTGATACCCAAAAAATAATGAAATCCCTTTTAATTAGTTTACTGAAATATCTTTCCTTACCACTAACGCTTTTGTACGGTTCGGTGGTTTGGTTGCGCAATAAGTTCTATGATTGGAAAATCTTTTCATCCATAAGCTTTGACCTGCCGGTGATTTGTGTGGGAAATATTACCGTCGGTGGAACGGGCAAATCACCACATATCGAATACCTCATTGAATTACTAAACCCTTATTATTCAGTTGCAACATTGAGCAGAGGTTATCGTCGCCGAAGCAGAGGTTTTAAATTAGCTGATTCCGAAAGCAATGCCCGTGATATTGGCGATGAACCATTTCAATTTAAAACAAAATATCCTCAAATAGCAGTGGCTGTGGCAGAGGAACGGATGACGGCCATTCCACTTCTACTGCAGCAACTCCCCCACCTACAGGTTATTCTGCTGGATGATGCCTTCCAGCATCGCACCGTAAAAGCCGGATTAAATATTTTGCTCACCGACTACGATCGTTTGTATACCCGCGATCATATCATGCCCTTTGGATTATTGCGCGAAAGTCCAAAAGCAGCCGAAAGAGCTCAAATCATCATTGTGACTAAATGTCCTCCGGATTTAAGTCTTTCTAATAAACAAAAAATAGAACAGGAGATTCAAGCCCAAGGACACCAGCAATTATTTTTTAGTACCATTGCCTATCAACAACTTTATCCACTCACTCAATCACGCATCGAACCAGATTCTGAATTTGTGGTTTTACTCGTCACAGGTATTGCTAACCCACAACCGTTAAAAAATCATCTGCAAACTCAATTTTCAAAGGTGTACTCCCTGCCGTATAAAGATCATCATTATTTTACCTACGACGATCTGGATGAAATCCATGAAACGTTTGCGAATATTCCTGAGCGCAAAAAAATCATGGTGACTACCGAAAAAGATGCAGGTCGATTGATGTTACTCAAAGATAAAATGTCCGATCAGCCATGGCCTTTGTTTGCACAAAATATTGTGACGGCCTTTCTTTTTCAGGATGAAACTCCTTTCCGAAACCAAATAACCGCTTTTACTTAATCATTCTATCCACCGGTGGTTTTCACCGAAGTGTTATCCGAAGCGGAAGAAAATGAAGATGTTCTTTAAGGAGCATTTTCCAATTGAGGTCAATAAATCGGCCTACTTCAATTAAAAAAATCAACATGAAAAAAATAAAACAATTAAAAAATAAAACCAATAAACACAGCAGTGTCACCTATCAGGGACTGTTGGATATTTCCCGACAAGGCATGGGCTTTGTGAAAGTTTCTGGTCAGGATATCGATATCATAGTTCGGCGCGATAACCTGAAAGGAGCCATGCAAAGCGACGAGGTGGAAGTGAGCCTTATTCAAAAAAGTAAAACCGCAAAGCGCAAGGAAGGCATTATCACTCGAATCATACGAAGAGGCATCAGCGAACTGGTTGGCACGGTTGAACTTAATCAGAAGTACGCCTTTGTTGTTCCTGACAATCCATCGTTTGGAAAAGATATTTTTATCAATCCCACCAATAGTCAGAACCTACAAAATGGGGATCGCGTGATTGTAAAAATCACCCAATGGAGTGAAAACAATCGGAATCCAGAAGGTATGATCACTGATATTTTAGATGCGAGTAAATCAGGCGATATCGCCATGAAAGATATTTTATTGCAACATGGGTTTTCACTGAGTTTTCAGGAAGAGGTCATTCGAGAGTCGGAACAACTCCCGTCAGAAATTCATGAAACAGAAATTCAAGGCCGCCGCGATATGCGAGATGTATTTACCTTAACCATTGACCCGCATGATGCCAAAGATTTCGACGATGCCATTTCATTTCAGAAACTTGAAAACGGACAATTTGAAATTGGCGTTCATATTGCAGATGTATCTCACTTTGTAAAACCCGGTACAGCACTCGATCAGGAGGCCTATAAAAGAGCAACTTCTGTGTACTTACCGGATCGCGTTTTACCCATGCTGCCCGAAAAAATTTCCAATGGATTATGTTCATTACGACCACTTGAAGATAAGCTCACTTTCTCCGCCGTCTTTATCATGAACGATCAAGCTGAAGTACTATCACAATGGATGGGACGCACTGCTATTCATTCCAATCGCAGATACACCTACGAAGAAGCACAGGCTATTATTGATGGTCAAAGCGATGAATATGCAGAAATTGTTTTAAAACTCAACGCAGTTTCCCAAAAATTGCGTCAACAAAAATTCAAAGACGGTGCTATAAATTTTTCTTCCGATGAGGCTCGTTTTATACTGGATGAATTTGGGGTACCAACCGCTGTAGAAATCAAAGAAAACACAGCTTCACATCAATTGATTGAGGAGTTGATGTTACTCGCAAACCGGAAAGTGGCAACCTATGTATCCGAGATACAATTTAAAAATAAAGCCATTCCGTTTCCTTATCGGATTCATGATTCGCCGGACCTAGATAAACTCAAACCATTTGCGGCCTTCGCAGCACAATTTGGTCATCGATTCGATTTAAGTTCTCCGCAGGCCATTGCCAAATCATTTAACCGCATGGTTGAAAATAGTTCAGGGAAACCTGATCAAGATATTTTGCACACACTTGGTATACGCACGATGGCGAAAGCCGTTTATGCAACGGACAATATCGGGCATTATGGTTTGGCATTTGAACATTATTGCCATTTTACCTCACCCATTCGGCGTTACCCTGATGTGTTGGTGCATCGTATCCTGCAAGAGTGTATTGATCAACAAATTCATCCAATCGAAAATATGAATGCTCAATGCGCCCATTGCAGCGAAAGAGAACGTAAAGCCATGGATGCAGAGCGGGATGGACAAAAATACAAACAAGTTGAGTGGATGTTATCGCATGTTGGTGAGGAATTTGAAGCAAGTATTTCAGGAGTAGCACCCTTTGGCTTTTGGGCCGTTACGAATGAACATCGTTGTGAAGGATTAATCAGTGCCCAACAAATGGAAGAAGAATTCGAATTTTTGGAAGCCCAATATACCCTGGTCGGCAGACGCACCAAAAACAAATTCCGTATCGGTCAGCAAATCAAAATCCGAATTGCAGCTGCAAATCTGGTCAAACGCCAAATTGATATGGAATGGATTGGAAACCTCTAATCCAACCATACAGTCTGATCCTGAAATGGGCTTCAATATTTCCGTATATCCCGTCTAAAGACCATTGGTCATACTTTTAACACTTCCTAATCTTTTACCCTTTTATATTTGAACTAAAATTAAAAAACCATGACACGTAAACTCCCCCTCCTACTACTTTTGCTTCTCACTGCTTTTGTGTTTCAAACCAAGGCGCAGAGTCTGGAAGAAATCGTTAAAAAACACATTGAAGCCATTGGTGGTGCTGAAAACTGGAACAAAGTAAAATCCATGAAATCTGTTGCCAAAATGAATGCACAAGGCGCCGAGGTGGTGATTACCATTTATCAGGTTCATGAAAAAGCCATGAAAGCCGAAATCAGCGTGATGGGTATGTTGGGCTACCAGATTTTAACCAATCAGGCAGGCTGGGGTTATATGCCTTGGGGCGGACAAACCAAAGCAGAACCCCTGACCGCTGAAGATGTAAAAAGTGCACAGGACCAATTATCTATTTTGGATGAATTTTTGACCTATCAGGCCAAGGGTAAAAAAATTGAACTCGTTGGTAAAGACGATGTTGAAGGAACAGAATGTTTCAAAATAACCATGACGGGTAAAGACAATAAAATTACCACGTATTATATCAATACTGCTGATTATCATATTGTCAAAACGACTTCGAAATCAACAATAAACGGTAAAGAAATGGAATCAACATCTCTTTTCAGTAACTACAAAAAATTAGATGCAGGTATCGTTCTTGCGATGAATACCAATGGCGATGAGGGCAATATGGAAATCACCTCTGTGGAAGTGAATCCAAATATCGACGATACCATTTTTAAACCAAGTAACTAGTTTGGATTGATAGTTTAAGAAGGTCTGTTCGCAGGCCTTTTTTTCTACCTTTCCTGTTTACCATTACCGATAAATATATGCGTAAGCTGGAAATGCCTCTCAATCATATAAAATAGGTCATTTAAAAACATTCTATCATGTAAAAATTATTGATTGGCCTGATTGGGCTGTATTCTCTCGGCGCACAGGCACAAACAAAAATCACTTCGGCTCAGTTCAGTATCATGGAAGCTCGAGCTTTGGGGCCCGGTACGATGAGTGGTCGAATAACCGCCATTGAAGGGGTAGCGAAAGACAATGGCAAAACCATCTATGTCGGAACAGCAGGAGGAGGAATCTGGAAATCGACCAATGCAGGCGTATCCTACAAACCAATATTTGATAAGTATTGTCAAAGTATTGGAGCCCTTGCCATTGATCCAAACAATGAAAAAGTCATTTATGCAGGTACCGGCGAAAGCAATATGCGTAATTCAGTATCCATTGGCGTAGGAATCTATAAATCAACCGATGCTGGTGATAACTGGAAAAAAATTGGAATGGATAGTACTGAACATATTTCTAGAATTATTGTCCATCCTAAAAATTCAGAAGTCGTTTTTGCAGCCGTTCCAGGACCATTGTGGAATGATAGCGAACATCGGGGATTGTATAAATCGACGGATGGTGGAAATACCTGGAATAAAATTTTATATAAAGACAATAAAACCGGTTGTGCTGAAATCTTGATGGATCCGAGTAATCCGGACATCATGTATGCATCCATGTGGCAGTTTCGTCGTTTACCTTATAGTTTTAATTCAGGTGGCCCCGGCAGTGGATTGTTTAAAAGCACTGACGGTGGTAAAACCTGGAGAGAGCTGAGCAAAGGATTACCGGCCAAGCCATTTGGACGAATCGCCATGAATTTGGCACCATCCAATCCAAAGAAAATGCTGGCAATTGTAGAAAACAAAGAAACTGGACTATATATTTCAGAAGATGGCGGTGAAACATGGAAGAGCCAAAGTGCAACCATGAATATTGTTGCCCGGCCTTTTTATTTTAGCACCATTGCATTTGATCCCAAAGATGAAAAACGAGTGTACCGTCCGGCATTTGAATTTGCCTATTCTGACGATGGCGGATATTCATTCACCAACGCATCTTACGAAGGCGGTTGGGTACATTCAGATATGCATGCTATTTGGATCAATCCCAACAACCCTAATTTAATGTATATCGGAACCGACGGAGGTGTTTATACCAGTATTGATCGTGGTGTTACTTGGGTATTTAATCATGCCCTGCCTGTTGGTCAATTCTACCATGTTAGTCATGATTTACAAGATCCTTACAACGTATATGGTGGATTACAGGATAATGGAAGCTGGAAAGGTCCGAGCTCAGCGCCAGGTGGTGTAAGCAATGCCAGTTGGAGTCGTGTTGGAGGTGGTGATGGATTTTGGACCATTCCTGATATTGATGGCCGAACCGTTTATTGCGAATGGCAAGGAGGCAATATGCAACGTGTGAACATGCAAACCATGAAAGCAGAGGGCATACAACCTGAACGCACCAGTAAAGAAGATAAATTACGCTGGAACTGGAATACCCCACTATTAACGGGTGCAAAAAATCCTCGTAACTTATATACCGGTGCACAGTACTTATACAAATCCACCGATCAGGGCAGAAATTGGAAACGAATTTCGCCGGATTTAACCACGAATGATAAGAAAAAACAAGACCAGGAAAATAGTGGCGGTTTGAGTGCTGATAATACCTCTGCTGAAAACCATTGTACCATATTTACCATTGCCGAATCGCCCCTTGATGAAAATATCATCTGGGTAGGTACTGATGACGGTAATCTTCAGTACACCAATAATGGTGGCGGTAGCTGGATCAATGTGAGTCAGGCCATAACAAAATCCGGCATTGCCAATCAGGCATGGGTAAGCAGTATTGAACCATCTCATTTTAATAAAGAAACAGTCTATGCCACTTTTGAAAATCATATGTATGGTGACCATAAAACCTATCTGGCAAAAAGCACAGACATGGGTAAAACCTGGACTCGAATCATGAGTGATGATTTCACCGGCTTTGCGCATAAAATAAAAGAAGATGGCGTGAATCCCAACCTCTTGTTTTTAGGCACAGAAATGGGATTGTTCAGTAGTTTGGATGGTGGAAACAGTTGGTTTCGCATGAAAAATAATATCCCGGAATATGCATTAGTAAGAGATATTCAGATACATCCAAAAACGCATGATTTAATTATCGGCACACATGGAAGAGGAATTTATATTTTGGATGATATACGTGCGATCCGAGATTTGAACAAAGAGATTGTTGAAAAGGAAGTGCATATTTTTCAAACACCTGATATCGTGTTGAATTATGGCCGATTTGGCTGGGGTGGTCCGGAAACTTCCGGTGGTTGGTATGCGGGAAATTCGCGAACCATACCAACAATTGATTATTACCTCAAAGACCGTGTATCTTCCGGAAAAGCGACTTTAGAAATTTATGATGAATCCGGCAAATTGGTACAATCCATTCCGGCCACAGTACGCCGAGGTATTAACAAAATAGATTGGAATTTGCGCAGCACTCCACCTCGTGTAGCTTCGGGAAGTACTAAAATGGATGCCGGGGGATTTAATGCGCCAATGGTATTACCGGGCAACTATACGGCCAAGTTGAAAATTAAGGACAAAGAATATACGACTAAAATCAAATGTGTTCATGATGAGAACAATAAAGATTTAAGTGTTAACGACCGAAAATTAGTCCATGAAAAATCGATGCAATTGCAGAAATTGTTTAATCAGGTCAATGATAGAATCGACTCCATTGCGGCTATCCAGAAAAGATTGAAAGCAGACACCGTCAAATTTGCGAAAAAAAAAACCATGAAACAGATGTATGATTATTTGGAAAAAGTGCGATCGGAAATGATGGCAACGAAACAAAAATCGATTTTTGCAGATGAAGAAAAGTTAAGAGAACGAATTTCAGATTTATACACCACCTTTTGTGGAATGGAAAGCCGCCCCAATCAAACACAAATAGAAGCGATAGAGGTTTTAGAAGCGGATTTGAAAAAAGAAATGGAGAATTTAGACCGGGTAATGCGTAAATATGTGAGTTCCGTGGTTTATTAAAATTTCCGGGCCGCAATAAAAATATTCTTGCCCCGAGCCCAAAATCAATGAATTAAATAGTAATATTGCGTCCCAAAACGCTGAACACGTTAAAGAGGCCCAGGTGGCGAAATTGGTAGACGCACTGTGTTCAGGTCGCAGCGCCTTCACGGGTGTGCTGGTTCGAATCCAGTCCTGGGCACCTCATAAAAACTGTCGGAAACGATGGTTTTTTTTATTTTAAACATGTGTTTAATTATCTGAAAAATAGGATCCTTCATTTCGATTTTCGTTTCTGCACTTTAGAATAAAATATAAGATCCGGATATGCTAAAGCACTGGTTTCTTTATCCGTTATATGCATCACCGGATTTTCGTTACTGGCCAAACATAATGCAGAATCGAATCCCAATGTTTTAAATCGACAATCAAGTTCTAACCAGGGGCTGCTGTTAAACGTGAAAGCATTTTATACCATTGCATTTTGATGAGAATTGTGCTTTTAAATTCACGGTAATTTTTTATATCTCTTCAATAAGCTTGCAGTTCATTTCTTGATTTTCACTTCTAACCGACATCAAAGGCGTGGAAAAAGAAGCCCTACGAGTTGTTTTCGAAATGCCTGCATTCATTCCCGGAAAAAGCAAAAGAACTATTTCCGAGAGTACACTGCAACTACACATCGTGTTTAAATTGCGTTAATCGCATCCGGTTAAATTTCTGAATTGCCAAAATAAAAAATGCGCCTCCGTGGAAGCGCATTTTTTGTATCAATCATTTCAGTCAAGGCCGAAGAAAATAACTAATCCATGGGGTTATATCTGCTTACCGATTTATACAACTTAAAACAAACCGAGAAAGTATTAACGGTATACCAATCTTTATTGGCAGATTGTCCGCGCATCATACCAGCAGCAGGATAAGTACCATCATGATTGGCTAATTCATCTCCTCTGTAAGAAAGTGCTGAAGCTGTGTTGCCTTTTTCTTGTCTTAATTTAATCAAATCCACATAGTTCCCGCTCACATCATCCAGGTAATCGGTGAATGTTTTACGTAATCCAAATTCGTAACTGAATACAATGCGTGAATTTGGTTGATACTTCCAACCCAAACCAAATGGAATCGCTATTTGAGTCAAATTGTACGCATTTTCATTGCTCAAAGATGTTCCTTGACCTTCAGTGCTCAGTGGTTGTAAGGAAACCCATGTACCATTGTAATATGTTTTGGGATTAAAATGAAACACATTCACTCCACCATAAAAATAGGGTGTAAAACTAAAATAGCGTTTATCCTTGTCACGATTCGGATTAAAAGGATCAAATGGAAGAACATTGATCTCTAATGCACCGCCATATTCCAACACATTCGTGCGAAAACTTAAATTCCGATTAATTAAAGATTGATTACCGCTGTTCGCATCCGATCCACTGATACGCATCACATTCATAAATGCTCTCATGGTAATATGTGGCGTCATATTTTGTTTGGCCTGAATCCCCATGGCAATTCCCGGATTTTTAAATGTGTATGACGGTGAGACTAAATCTCCCAAATAAGAACTGAATCCGGCATTAAAACCAAATTCTGCACTTCCCTGTGCAATGCTCAACAAACTACTCGTAGCGAATAAAGCGGTGTAAATTAGTTTTTTCATTGTTTTTTATTTAATGAGACTATTGACTTGCTAAATCAAAACAATCTCCAAAATGTAATTAATTTTTTATCTATTATTATTTGCCACGTAAACTTACAATCATTTGAACAATTTTCATAATTCATCACCTAAAATTCCGAATAAACCCTGATTTTGTAGTTAAGCTATAAAATCTGCCTGAAGGGTTGAACGAAACGTAGTTTTTCAGACTAAGACCACAAGCGCGAGTGTTGCAAATCCAGACTGGAGCGTCAGGACTGAAACAAGATATTTTGTGGCTTTTCAGGTGGAATACGCTCCGATTCTAACATTGGAGGTAAACATCTGATGGAGTCCCTTGAACACATCAAAGTGAAAGCACATTTTGTCTCGTCCAAAGAGACAAGACAAAATATGGGTTAAACATTAAATCGAAAATGCATCACATCTCCATCCTTTACCACATATTCCTTGCCCTCAATCCGCAGTTTACCAACTTCCCGACATGCGGCCTCCGAACCATATTGCACATAGTCGGCATAAGCAATCACCTCGGCCTTGATAAAACCCTTTTCAAAATCAGTATGGATGACCCCTGCAGCCTGAGGAGCTTTCCAACCCGTATGGATTGTCCATGCCCTTACTTCCTGAACGCCGGCTGTGAAATAAGTGATTAAATCCAGTAATTGATATGCAGAACGAATTAGTCGGTTCAAGCCGGGTTCTTTCAAATTGTATTCGGCTAAAAACATTTGCTTATCCTCTACCTGTTCCATTTCCGAAATCTGAGCCTCAATTGAATTATTCATCACAATCACCTCACTTCCTTCCGATTCAGCAACCACCTTTAAAGCATCCGAAAATTTGTTCCCGGTATGAATACTTCCTTCATCCACATTGGCCACATACAGAACCGGTTTATCAGTCAATAAAAACATATCATATACCGCATCTTTCCCATCTTTATCCAATTGAAGTGAACGGATATTTTTTCCATCTTCCAGGCACTTTTTACAATCCATCAAAATTTCCAATTCTGCTTTGGCTTTCGGATCATTTTTGGCAATCTTTTCTACCCGCTGAATTTTTTTCTCCACACTTTCTAAATCCTTTAATTGCAACTCAGTATCAATGATATCCTTATCCCCAACCGGATTGATTGGCCCTTCGTCACGCAAGATATTTTCATCTTCAAAACAGCGCACTACATGCACAATCGCATCCACTTCACGAATATTGGCCAAAAATTTATTGCCTAAGCCTTCTCCTTTACTGGCTCCTTTTACAAGGCCGGCAATATCCACAAACTCTATCGTGGTAGGAACGGTTCGCTGGGGTTGCACCAATTCTGCCAGTCTATCCATTCTAAAATCAGGTACATCCACCTGACCTACATTCGGATCGATGGTACAAAAACGATAATTGCTCGCCTGTGCTTTCGCATTATTGCTCACAGCATTAAATAAGGTTGATTTTCCCACATTCGGTAATCCGACGATCCCAACTTGTAAAGCCATACGATTGTTTTAAAGTGCGCAAAGGTAAGTCAAGCACACCGAACCTAAACAACTATCTGATGGATTTATAGCATTATATCAAATCCATTTCATTGGTCTCAATAGAATCACCTTGTTTATCCGATAATCCAGTTGAATTTTAGTTCACGTTCCGGAATGACCATTCGTTCTGCAATTTTATTTAAGCGCTCCGGCAATCGCATTAAATAATCTCTTGCTCTTTCTCCATTTTCTTTGAGATTTCGCAAATTGCCAATATCCCAATACTCCAATAAATGCGAGAGGATGTCTGTATAATCCGTGGCTGTGTAAACGCCTAAACGCTGGGCCGCGTCCGAAAAGTTGGCAAATGTATTTACTTGTTCGCCCAATTCTCTCATGGCTTGTGCGGGCATCACAATTTTTTTACGCATCATATCCTCAAATGCTAAAATCATTTCATTGACATCCAGCCCAAAGATGCGATTGATAAAAAACTTGTAAGCACTTGCGTGACGGGCTTCGTCAGCCGCTACAATTCCACATATTTTCGACAAAATGGTATTGCCCGATTTTTTCGCTAAAGTAGCTACCCTGCGATGCGAAATATTCGTCGCCATTTCCTGAAAACTCGTGTAAACAAATGTGCGGTAAGGGTCATTGCCTGTTTGAAGGTTAAACCCATCCGAAATGAGGTATTGAGTGGATGCTTCAAATTTCGACATATTAATACGGCCGCACAAATACAAATATCTGTTCAACACATCCCCGTGTCTGTTTTCTTCAGCAGTCCAAGATCTAATCCATTTCATCCATCCACCCTGAGAATTTTCACGCACGCCTTTCAGCCCGCCAAGCCAGGTCTCATAAGTCGGCAAAGCCTCTTCTGTAATCGTATCGCCTATGAGAACCGCCAGTAAATCGTAAATTAGATTTTCGGCTTGCTCTTGTATATTCCTTATTTCATCAAAAAAATCGGGAGCATCGGATTGAGGCAACAAATCAGCCGGTTGCCAGTTACTTTCTACTGAACTGAGATATTGACCTGCACTTTGTTCAACCTCCTTTTCCAAAAACAGCATCACCTCTTGCCGACTCAATTGAATATCCTGATTCATCCTTCCACTTTTAATTGAAGGGTAAAAGTAGAATCAAAAAACTAACTTATTCATTTTTTTCTCCTAAGTCCTATTGACTTTTGTCAGTTCTAACGAATCTCTATCACAAATGGCAAGATCGTTTGAATTTGATTTTGCTGACTGCGTATCTTTTGAATTTGCTGATAAATGATATACTCATCACCCAATAATCGCCGCACAGCAACTTCTTCACGTTTTTTACCGGATAAAGAAGAAATAAATTCCTCAAATGGATCAATTTTTTCAGGATAATCTACGAGTGCATATTCATCCATTTTTGCCAGTTTCGCTGCCGAACGCAAGGCTCGCTGGATATCGCCAATATCATCCACCAACTTCAGCTTTTTGGCTAAAGTACCGCTGTATACATGTCCCTGAGCCAGATTTTCTACGGTATCCATTGGCAATCTCCTCGCCTTGGCTACCCTGGATTTAAATAATACATAGGTACTGTCTAAATAATTTTGTATCCAATTTCGTTCGCCATCGGTCATCGGGCGGGTCATGTTTGGAAAATCCGCAAAAGGCCCTGTTTTTACCTGATCAGTTGTTACACCCAGTTTATTCTTCATCATATTGGTGATATTGAACATCACTGCTACTACTCCAATCGACCCGGTAATGGTATTGGTTTCGGCAAAAACACTATCACCTGCACAAGCCATATAATAGCCCCCACTTGCCGCATAGTTCCCCATCGAAACAACAATCGGCTTTTTGCGTTTTAAATTCATTAATTCATGATAAATATTCTCACTTGCCAATGCACTACCTCCGGGAGAGTTGATACGTAATACAACGGCTTTGATATCATCATCCTTGGCAATTTTACGAATGGTTTTTGTCAGGGTTTTTGAGTAAATATCTTCATTCCCCTCTCCATCATAGATTGTTCCATCCGCATAAAGGATGGCAATCTTTTTATCTGATTTCTTTTCCGGAATAGATGTGGCATAATCTTCCGGAGTTACCCAACTGATTTTATCACCTTCTTTCAGGCCTAATTTTGATTTAATCAAGTTTTCTACCGAATCCGAAAACAGCACCCCGTCAATCAATTGGTTTTTAACAGCATCCGATGGGAATCGAATGGCGCCATTGTAGGCAAGCGCCGACAAGGTAGACGTATCTTTACCGGATTTTTCGGCAGCTCCCAACAAAAAGTCGGCATAGAAATCTTTTAACATTTCACCCAACTGATATCGATTCGGTTCACTGAATTTTTCCAAGGCATATGGCTCATAGGCCCCTTTAAATTTCCCGCAATGAAAAGCTTCAGTCTGGATATCTAACTTATCCAATGCGCCTTTAAAAAACATACCATTGATACTCAAACCAACAAATTCCATCATCCCCTTAGGGTTCAAAAAAATCTTATTGGCTGCGGTTGCCACATAATAGGTTTTTTGATCAGCAATATCCCCAAATGCGTACACAAACTTTTTGGTGGTTTTAAAGGATTTGATCGCCTCCCGAACTTCTTTCAATGATGCCCAACCATTCATAGACGCCCCCAATTTGATAAAAACCCCTTGAATTTTGTTATCCTTTTTGGCAGCTTCCAGTGAACGCAATACATCTTTCAGGGCCAATACGGAAGTGGAATTACCGGAAATGGCCCCCAAGGGATTCTCACTGCCTTGCTCACTCATGATTTCGTTCAGATCAATCATCAGTACCGAATTATTTTTAACCTCGGCTTTATCACTTTTTGCACTCCCGGCTACCGCACCCAGAAAGGAAATAATGATGAGTAGTGTAAAGAGCACCAATGCGCTTAAGCAGGCAAAAAGAATTTTAAAGAATTGTTTCATTTTTTTGTTTTTTGTTCACCCATTTGTTGGTCGACAGAACGACGATTCGAATGAATGTTTATTGATTGAGTTATTTAGATGATATTTTAAAACGGAATCATGCCTTGGCTTTTTTTCTCCGAATTCTGAACCATCTTTGCCGCCAAAATTAACTGTATCGTTTTTTATGAAGTATAAAATGGGATGAACGGCATTTTTTTAATCATAGGTGGCAATCTGGGCAATAGAATTCAATGCTTGAAACAAGGTCGTGAGGCCATTGAACAAGAAATTGGCCACATTCTGCAAAGTTCCTCAATTTACGAAACAGCTGCATGGGGACAAACCGATGCCCCTTCATACCTCAATCTGGTTTTATGGGTTGACTCTTCATTATCGCCCGAAAAATTATTACAAAGAGCCTTAAATATTGAATCTTCGGCGGGAAGAACCCTGTTAAAAAAATGGGATTCCCGAACTCTGGATATCGACATTTTGTTTTATAACAACCTCATTATTGACCAACCCGGACTTAAAATTCCTCACCCACGCATGCAATCGCGGAGATTTGTTTTGACACCTCTGGCGGAAATAGCCCCTTTTCTGGTGCATCCGGTTCTGGGTATCGATATCCGAACCCTCCTGCAACAATGTGAAGACCCTTTGC
>DAIRSC010000025.1:0-1230 GCA_036804585.1 Chitinophagaceae bacterium | reverse complement strand
ACCGACTCGAATGAGTAGGATGTGCATATCGTTCCAAATTCCATTCTTTCTCAGCCCTTATATTTGCGCACCGTTTTATATGATGCCCTATAAATTTATTACTGTCGAAGGAAACATTGGTGCAGGCAAAACAACCCTGAGCCAAATATTACAACAAAAACTCAGGGCACGCCTTGTTCTGGAACAGTTTGCCGACAACCCTTTTCTGCCTAAATTTTACGAAGATCAACATCGATTTGCCTTCCCGCTCGAACTAAGTTTTCTGGCCGATCGGTATAAACAACTTCGGGATGTATTAAATACCCGCGACTTATTCAGTCAGTATACCATTTCCGATTATCTGTTTATCAAAAGTAAGTTGTTTGCCAAAGTCAATCTCCCTGCCGATGAATACCATTTGTATGAAACCTTGTTCGATATCATTTATCCCAATCTCCCTCAGCCCGATTTGATTTTGTTTTTGCACACGCCCTTAAATAAACTCAAATCCAATATCCGACACCGCAACCGGAGCTATGAACAGGCCATTCCCGATGAGTATTTGTTGCGATTACAGGATGCTTATGAACAACTCATCACCGGCGATAATTACCGAACCCTCATTTTGGATACCACCCAAACCGACTTTTTGAATCAACCCCAACAGGTGGATCGTTTGCTGGATTTACTCAATCGGCCTTACGACATGGGCTGCCACCATCTCGATTAATCCTAAAGTTCCAATGATGGGTTTATTTCAGGAATCCGCAATTGCTGAAATAAGCAAATCAAAGAATTCACGAAAATTGGCAAAATCCCTTCAAAAAGTCGTTTTTTGGAGCCTAATTCACTACTTTTGCTCACTTTTTTAATCAAAATACAATTTTTAACACCATGGCTAACCAAACTATTCTGGATCTCCTGGGCAATGATGCCGCCTTTTATCTAGACCACAAATGCCAAACCATCTCAAAAGATGATTTGTATACTCCTTCTAAAAAAACCGTTGACGAAGTATGGATTAACAGCAATCGTAATCCACAAACATTACGCAGTATTCAAACCCTGCTCGGAAATGGCCGATTAAAAAATACCGGTTACGTTTCTATTTTACCGGTTGATCAAGGCATCGAACACAGTGCCGGGGCCTCTTTTGCTCCAAACCCCATTTATTTTGACCCTGAAAATATTGTCAAACTTGCCCTGGAAGGTGGTTGCAATGCAGTCGCTTCAACGTATGGCGTCTTAGGT
>DAIRSC010000024.1:0-15531 GCA_036804585.1 Chitinophagaceae bacterium | reverse complement strand
AGCTTGCAGTTTTTTTCTGATTTTCACTTCTCACATGCATCTTCAAATTCCGCGTTATCGTCCGAGGGCTATACCGCAGTACTACCCCTCGAATGCTTCCTTGAATTTGAAGCGCCTATGAGATAATCAGCAAGCCCCAGATAAGCGTGAAATGATATCGTTCATTTGATCTTGCTCAGCGCCAGACTTCAAATTTCTATTTTATCGATAAATCTGACCTATTTCATCCATTCTGAATTGTTTATGAACCTAAATTTTGCAGTTACAAAATTGCCCCCGACATTGCGGACTGGATTTACAACACCGACCATTCTGCCTGGGTTTATAAACACGGCCGATTAAGCCAGGGGCTGATTAACAAATAATAAAGGGATGCCCTTCGACATCCCCTTATCATATAAAACCAACCAAAACCAACTATCCTAAATAAGATTTTAAAGATTTGCTGTAGCGGGCTTTCTGTAATCTTTTAATGGCTCGTTCTTTAATCTGACGAATTCTTTCTTTCGTCAGATCATATTTCTCACCAATTTGTTCAATCGTTGGACCATCATTCCCATCCAACCCGAAGTAAGCGCTGACAATCTCAGATTCTCTTGGGCTTAATGATTTAAGAATGCGTTTAATTTCCTCGCGTAAACTATCCTGAATAACCGAATCATCCGTATCATTTGAACCGGTTAAAAGATCTCCCATACTCACATCTTCTGCTTCATGAACTGGAGCATCCAATGAAGTGTGACGTGTATTGGTTACAAAAATGTTTGAAATCTCTGTTTCCGACATCTCCAGAATTCCCGCCAATTCCTCTACAGATGGTTCACGCTCATTTTCCTGCTCAAAGGCCATCATCGCCTTGTTTGCTTAGTTATAGGTGCCGATCTTATTTTGAGGCAACCTGACAAGACGTCCTTGTTCTGCCAAAGCCTGTAAAATTGACTGACGAATCCACCAAACAGCGTAAGAGATAAATTTGAATCCTTTTGTTTCATCAAAACGCTGAGCAGCTTTAATCAAACCCAAATTACCTTCATTAATCAAATCCGACAAGGTTAAACCCTGATGCTGATATTGTTTCGCTACGGACACAACAAAACGTAAATTTGACTTCACCATTTTCTCCAAAGCAGCCTTAGACACTGTATTGTCTGTACTTCTGATTTTCTGTGCCAATACGGTTTCTTCCTCTGCGGTAATCATTGGAATACGACTAATATCTTGTAGATATTTTTCAACCGCCTGACTATCACGGTTGGTTATTTGAGTGGCTATTTTGAGCTGTCTCATGTGTTAAAATGTTTTGAGATTATTGTATAATATCCGAACGTAGGTTTACCATCAAATAGTATTCCTACTTTTCCATGCTACCGTTAAAGTTTTATTATTAGCGATAGCCGGAACAGATTCAAGGTAGAAAGGAAAAAAATTAAAGCTTATCCCCCAATTTAAGGGCATCAAACTTTTCGACCTGAGCAGCACTCATGACACCCTTGATATTGCGAATTTTGTTGTCATGATGCAATTTTAAACGAGTTTCTTGCTGGCCTTTATTACCCTCCAAAGCTTTCATGCTCATTTCGAGGTTTTTTTCTTCACCCATCAGTACAGTGGTTAGGCGGGAAATTTGAACATCTGTAAGACCTAAATCCGCCTTACGAATCAGTTCTACTTCTTGTTGAACTTTTGCACTGGGTTGTTGTGTTTGAGCTTGTGAAATAAATACACTCGCGCAAAGGAGGAAGCTTAAAAAAATAATCTTTTTCATATTCAGTCGTTTGATTCAAGACGTAAAATTACTCAGATGTGTTTGTTATCCTAATCCCATTTTACTAACGTTTTGTTTATTCGTATGTGAGAAAAGCAATAGGCCCATGAATTCAAGCCTTTCACACGGTTATATACCGGTAATTTCAAACCAAAAATCCGATAAAAAGGGAAAAGCCATCCACGAAAAAGCCGAACGCTTAAAAAGGTTCGGCTTGAAAATTTACTTATTGCGGACATCATTCTCCTACTCTGCTACCTGGAGCCAATTCACCGGAAGCTGGAGTACCATCATCCTCTTCATCGGTATTCACACGTAAGTTGGAGTCTCTTTCAGAAACACCGGATTTGTCGATGTATTCCGGACGATTTTGATCGTAAATAATTCTTTTCTCCGGTAAATCTCCAATGATACGGAATTCAGTACGTCGATTATACTGACGTCCAATCGGATTATCCTCACCATTGATGGTATTTGGCTTAATCGGATTTCTTTTACCTTCACCTCTGGCAATCATACGACCGCGATCAATTCCTTTGCTAGACATATAGTTCATAACGGCCTGGGCTCTTTTTACCGACAACTCATCGTTGTACTCATCATCACCCTTGCTATCCGTATAAGAGCGGATTTCAACACTCACTGAAGGATTATCGTTCATAAAATTAACCAATGAATCGAGGGCCCCATAAGAATCAGGCTGAAAATCTCCTTTATCGAAATTGTAATACACGTTTTGAACATGAAACTCAAATTCATTGGTGATTTTGTGCATGTAAATGGTCACCAAAGTCGTATCATCCGGATCCATCACGGATTTACCGGTTGTACTCAGCGTTGTTCTTCCAGAGATATAACCTGGCTTATCGGCAGAGATAGCATAGTTTTTACCCATAGGAGTATAGAACATAAAATTACCTTCTCTTGAAAAACTGGTATCTTTTAATACATTGGTATTCAAATCTGCCATTTTAACAACCACTTCCGGAATAATTTCATTGCTCACTTCGTCCAAAACAATTCCCTTTACATAAAAACTAGGCTCTTTAATAACTCTCCAAATATCATCGCAACAGGTTGGGTTTTTTACATAAATACTTCCCAAACGATTAGATACTACATATGCATTATCTTTTTTACCCGGATCCTGGATATAATAGATATCATCTGCAGGTGAATTAATTGGAAATCCAAGATTGGTTAAATTCGTATAACGAGAGGGTCCGCCTTCTGCGGAATAAACGTCAAAGCCTCCGATATTTTTCCAACCATTCGAAGAGAAATACAATTTGCCGGAGCGGCTATCATAGTATGGCGTAATATCATCACCCCATGAGTTTACTTTTTTACCACAGTTTTGAGGACGGCGATACGTTTTACGAGCTGAATCATACACAGAATACCAAATATCGAAACCACCGGCACTTTGCAACTTACGATTCGAAGTAAAGAATAAAACTTCCTTCTTACCAATCATTGCGCAATAAGGATTGGTATTGCTTGATTCAGGATCATTGATAAAACCATCCAATTCTTTGGCAGGGGCCCAAACACCGCGGGTTCTGTTAAATTCGGAAACCCAGATTTTACATTTAATTTTTAAGCTATCCTCTTCCAAACATTTGGTGAAATAGAATCTTGAACCTCCCGGGCTCCATGATCCATTCCCAACGTGGTATTTATTATCATTGAACTTACCATCTTCAAATTTCATGGCAACTTCAAAAGTATCTTTAATACGCGTGCGATCAAATTCTTTAGGTGCCCACATAAAACGTGACACATAATCCTTTCGTTTGTCTTTACCGTATTCAATAATTTTGTTTGAGTTCATAGTCGCGTACAACAAGGCTGTATCACCCAATGGTAATGGAGACAATTCAGTATATGCTGTATTCACATTCGGACCGGCATTTTTTACAAATGCACGACCCGGATCATTCAAAGAGTTTAAAGCCATTTGGCAACCTTCGATGTGACGCTGGGCGTATAATTTTACTTTTTTGTTTTTGCCTTTGTAGTTTTTGATATAGAACTGAAATCTTTCAATGGCTTTTTCATAATCGCCATTTTGTTTACGCATCAACGCCTCTTTGTAAGGAGCTTCCGGGTAAATTTCAGGAGCAAGATCAAATGCTTCCGCATAATATTCCGCAGCGGGTGGATAATCACGGGTCATCCACATACATTCTGCAATCATATAAGTGACATATGGATTTCGGGGTTGTTCTTTTTTCAGCTGAAAATAATACTCTTCAGCCGTATAAAAACTCCCTGCTTTGAACAAGCCATTGGCCCATTTCATCTTCTTGTTGAAGGGTAATTTGGCGGCCGGATCGTCCTTTGGACCGGCACTTAACTCAAAAGTTCCCAAGCCCACACCTAAAAAAATCAGCGCTAAAAGCAATAGTTTTCTTCTCATTCCTGTGAAATGTTAATATAGCCGTAAATATAGTCGTAATAATCTGAAAAAGGAAAGCAAGTTCCCTTTTTTTTTAAAAACGCGAACAAGGGAAGGCTATTCTCCTTGCAAAATCAAGTGGATTCGGTTTGATATATCGTAGTGAAATTTCAAAACCCCCATTGCCCCCGGAAGCCACATTCAGGTCAGACATATTGTAGTCGTATCCGAAACCGAACCGAAATCCTTTGTGTTCAAACCCGGCAGTAATCAGGGTTGCATCGCCAAAACGATACCATCCACCAACAAAGACACCTGTAGCTACTGAACGAATATCCGGATCGCCAACGATGTATAAAAATTCAGAACCTGCAATCATTTCTGTTGCCGATGTTTGTGACTGATACAAGAAAGCCGGGCGAATACTCAAACGGTTTCCTGCATTCCATACTGCACCAATTTGGGTATTGATACGCATTCCTAAACCAACCTCATTATTTTGTTTTTTCAAAAATGATTTTTTAGGTTGATTGAGGTTATGCCCGGCTACACCAATGGTATATCCAAAATTTTCTGAAATAGCATGTTGCCACTGGATCCCAGCATTTGCCGTAAAATATTTCACTTTAGGATTCAATAATTCGCCGGTAGTACCTGGCTGAAATCCTCCGTTATAAAATTCATCCTGCCAGTATAAACGGGCTAAATCGATGGATTTTTGAGTATATCCGCCCTGTAAACCAACTGAGATAGACTTGTTACTTTCTGTCCCTAAAAATTTATGGTAGGCAATTGAAGCCAGCATCGACAAATTAGCTAAGTTGCCGTCACCTGAACGGTCATTATACATACTTACACCAGCTGCCAGATAATCATCAATGGCGACATCCTTAAATAAAGGTGCATCCACTGATCCACCAAATGTAACATAAGGTGTCGTTACGCTGGACCATTGATTTCTGTATATGCCGGTAACGCGGAGCAGGCCATTATAACTTCCCGTCAGCGCCGGATTCATAATCATCGGAGCCCCGTTAAATTGGGTAAAATGGATGTCCTGTGCCTGAGCACTTGCTAAAGCGCAAACAGCCGCCAATGAAAGGGCTGCCTTGCGAACAAATTTTTGAATATTCATATGATGAAAAATCATTGTTATCGAATTAATGTTACGTTACCTTGTTTATTAAATCTTTTTCCTGTCGTTGTTTTCGCATCTACTACATATACATACGTTCCCATCGGTTGAGGTTTTCCTTTGTATTGTCCATTCCAGCCTTTTTCAATGTCGTTGGTTTCGAATACAAGCTCTCCCCATCTGTTATAAATCCTGAAGAAGTTCAATGTTGCCAACCCACGCCTGATGATGCGTAATTCGTCATTGATACTCGTACCGGATCCGGGACTGAATGCATTAGGCAAATCTAATATACTTTCAGGAGAAATCCTAATTGTGATAGAATCAATGGCCGGACAACCATACTCTGTAGTTGCAGTTACAAAATATTGGGTTGTAACAGGCGGAGTGGCTATCGGGTTTTTAATCTTGTCACCGGAAAGATGGTAATTTGGGATCCAGTTAAAGAAAGAGCAGTTACCATCCGGATTGATATGAGCGGATTCTCCCGGAAAGAGGGTGATATCCTCACCGGCATCAATCACAGCTTCCGAAGCAACCATGATTCGAACCAAATCAGTATCTGTACATCCAAACTGGCTGGTGGAATAAACGGTATATTCAATATACTCTTTGGGTTTTGAAACGGGATTTGGAATTTCCTGATCGTTCAGATATAAGGCAGGTTCCCAATGATAGGCAACTCCCCCAATGGCTTGTAATTGAACGGAATCACGCGGACAAATGGTTTCCTCTTCGGGACTTGCATTTGCAAATTCCACGGAATGAACGGTGATGAATACAAAGTCGGTATCGGCACATCCTATTGGAGTGCTAACGATGAGTTGCAGGTTCGTATTATTCATCCCATCAAAAACAGGATCCAAAATAGATGCATTACTAAGATCCACACCCGGAGTCCAGGTATAGGTATATCCGGCAAAAACCTGATCAACCGTTGCATGTAACTGCACAGTATCATACTGACACATCACACGGTCCGGCCCTGCATCAATCACCGGAACAGGTTCTACATTAATATCAAATGATTTCGACATCGGAATACATCCCGGATATGTGGCAGTGACGGTATAAGAAACATTGGCATCCGGAATTGAAATAGGGTCTTCGATACTCGGATTATTTAAATAAGCAGTTGGAGACCATGTATACGAAAACAGCGGATGACCTGTCACATTAATCGGAATGGTCGCACCCCGGCATACCGTGGTATCTCCATTGTGTAGCGTAATGTCATTAGGAAGAATAAATACATTCATCGTATCATATCCCGCACACCCAACAGCGGTTGGTTCCACCTGCAAATACAGTGTCCAGTTGCCTAACTGGGTGAAAGTCCCTAATGGATTGGGGATATTTGTGGCGTTCAGGAAACCGGAACCGGGCCCACTCCATGTATACGAATAATTCTGATTTGGGGAAATGGCCGGATTAAACTGAATAGCTTGCTGGAGGCAAATAATGGTATCATTCCCAATATTCACCGAAGGTTCCTGATTGATGGTAATGCGAATAGTATCACATTTAGTGGCACAACCTGAATTAGGCAATGTGGCACAAACAATATAATCGGTAGTTACATTTGGGCTAACCGTCGGATTTTTGATATTTGGATTATTGATATTGGTTGTTGGCGTCCAGCTATAAATTAAAGAATCGTCACCGGAAACCTGGATGAATACACTATCCTCCTTGCAAATGGCCGTATCAGGAGTCATGATATACATTTGAATGGTATCGCTGATGAACAAACTCACCGAATCAACGATGCTATTTGAACAAGGCGCCAACTGATAAATTTTTATTTCTTCGATGGGTTCAGCGATATTATCCTGAATACCTCCAATAACGATATAGGCAACAGTATCATTGGCAGGTATGGTAACTTGTCCAAATGGTGCCCCCGGAGGTATGGTTGAAACATTGTAATCAGCCGGATAGGATGCAGAACCACCTACCTGATAATTGATGGTATATGGTGCACTGTTTGCAACCGGGCGTTTCACCTTGATAAAACCTGCAGCACAACCTTCCACAATATAGGGGTAAGGATTAATCAGGTTTGAAACAGGTGTAAAGGTAATGGCATTGGAAGAGAGACTTCCTGCTTTTAGGAATACACCGGAATCCAATGATTGATCAGAAGCATCTGATATTGCTAACTTTAAATGGTAAGTAGAACAAGGTATTGTCAATGCCTGGGCGGTTAAAACTGCTGTAAAACCTGGATACATGACGGTTGTTCCGTTTCCATTGCAAACAAATAAAGTAGCCATTTGTGCTGCAGTTAATGTCGCACAAGGGGCGGTAGAGTTATAACATGTTTGTGTCGTATTGCAACAATTACCTCCTGGTGTTGGCAAATTAATGGTATTCACTCCCACAGGACATGACGAGGTAGTTGGTACGATGGCGATATTCGCTGAATTGTTCGAAAAGGGCCCTGTGATGCCCGGACCATCAATAAAGAACCCAAATGCATCATTGAACGAACTACATGTAAAACTTGGATACTCACAAGAACCAAATACATATTCAAATTTGACCGTATCCCCTAAAGGAACAAAATCAAATTCCAAAACACATGCATCTCTGCTTGGAAAACCTGAAATAGTGACCAAATCCGGATCAGAATAATCCGATACATGTGAAGTTGTATTTACACCTGCTGGTGCGTTCACCCCGGTTCCGGTAAAACCGGTTTGAGCAGTCCCTGAAGTTAAAACGATACCGCTATCGATTCCCAAATTACTCACATTTGGCGGCGTTACCCAAAACTTCCCATTGGCAATTCCTTCGCAGTTATTAAATGTTGCATTTGCAACAGTTACTCCCGGACCAGCCATCATTTGAGCCAAATCGGTAGCAGTTTGATTTCCTATAACTGTTAATTGGGCATAAATAGATTTTTGAATCATACCTAATACTAGGAAACACAACAAGAGACCTTTTAATTGATTACTTTTCATAAACTTATTTCGAACGGATAAATAATTCATCTGTTTAACCTTCAAATTTACATGTTCCTTGATATTCATACAATTTAAATTTCTTTTTATTAGCATAGGCCATTCCTATCTTTTTCAAACTTTCAGCAATTTTATGTAGGTTTGTCGCTCATGTCAAAGAAGCGTAAAACCCCTGCGAATACTGAAAAAATAAAGTCAAAAATTGAAAAACCAGGAGGTTCGTTCACCCTATTCAAAGACGGCCGGATGTCCAAAATAGTTGGCATACTGATGATTTTCATAGCGATTTTTTTAGGGATTTCCTTTTTTTCCTACTTTTTCACCTGGAAAGAGGATCAGGATGTGGTCATGAACAGCGCCTCATTTTGGCAATTCATCAATCAATCGGACCAAAACACCCTGAACCGAGGGGGTAAGCTGGGCGCCTGGCTTTCTCATCAACTCATCTATAACGGATTCGGTTTATCAGCCTGGGTTATTAGCCTGTTGCTTTTCATGGGTGGTATTCAAATCATCAGCCGTCAAAGTTTTTATGCACGTTTAAAAACAATTGCTTTTGGAATATTGAGTATCTTGTTGGCTTCACCTCTTTTGGCTTATCTATTGCCCGGTCATCAGTTTGAGTTTTCCTATGGAGGGCGTTTTGGCAATCTGGTCATCGGCAAACTTTTACTTTTAGCGGGAAATATCGGGACGGCCTGTATGATGATTGCCATTGGTTTGATTGTATTGGTATTGATTTTTAACCCCATCTTCTCCTTGCCAATATGGCATCAGTTGCGAGAACGATTCAATCGCCCTGCCGAGGAAAAACCAATTCCCCAGCCTATTCAGCCTGAAATGATTATTCAACCCGAACCGGCCTACCAACAAACCTGGCCAGAGGCGGAAAACAAGTTGAATGTTCCCGAACAACATACCCCTGTTCTTGAAATTGACCCTTCTTTTTTTGATTCGATTGATCCAATCATCCCTCCAATAGAAACAGCTCCGATACCGGAATCTTCTGTTATAGAACTTGAACCCGAAATAGCCTCTGTCAAACAAAGTACTGTTGATGAATTGGACTTTGAAGTTCATACGGCCATCGAAAAATCTGTCCCGGAAGTAGTGGCTTCGGGCGTATCTGTAGCCGGTGATGAACCCTATGACCCTTCTCTGGAATTGCGGAGTTATAAATTTCCAACGCTTGATTTATTAGAAAACCGAAACACGGAGGACATTTCGGTAGACAAAGCGGAATTGGAACAAAACAAAAATCAAATCATCAATACATTAAAAAGTTTTGGGATTGCCATTGCTAAAATTTCTGCAACAGTTGGGCCAACGGTTACCTTGTACGAGATTGTACCCGCAGAAGGTGTGCGTATTTCAAAAATTCGTAATCTGGAAGATGATATTGCCTTGAGTTTATCGGCCCTGGGGATTCGGATTATTGCACCGATACCGGGCAAAGGCACCATCGGTATTGAGGTGCCCAATATGAAAAAACAAATCGTGAATATGCGCACCCTGATCGCTTCCGATAAGTTTATTCATAACGATTTTAGTTTGCCGATTGCATTGGGTAAAAAAATTGACAACGAAAACTATATCGTCGATTTAGCCAAGATGCCCCATTTATTGATGGCGGGTGCAACCGGACAAGGTAAGTCGGTGGGTATTAATACGATACTGGTTTCTTTGTTATATAAAAAACATCCATCGCAGTTGAAGTTTGTGATGGTGGACCCAAAGAAAGTTGAACTCTCCATTTATAAACTCATCGAAAAGCATTTTTTGGCGAAGTTGCCCAATGAAGATGAGGCGATTATAACCGACACAAAAAAGGTCATTAATACGCTCAATGCTTTGTGTATTGAAATGGATAATCGGTACGACTTACTGAAAGAGGCCGGTGTAAGAAATATTAAAGAGTACAATGAAAAATTTATCAAGCGACGTTTGAATCCCAACAAGGGCCATAAATATTTACCCTTTATCGTTTTGGTGGTAGATGAGTTTGCCGACCTCATCATGACTGCGGGCAAAGAGGTAGAAATGCCTATTGCGCGATTGGCACAACTTGCGCGGGCTGTTGGTATCCATTTGATCATTGCGACACAACGACCTAGTGTAAATGTTATTACCGGTACGATCAAGGCAAACTTCCCTGCACGGGTTGCATTCCGCGTATCTGCAAAAGTAGATTCCAGAACCATTTTGGATGCAGGTGGTGCCGAACAGTTAATTGGTCAGGGTGATATGCTGATATTGAATGGAAGTGAATTGGTTCGTTTACAATGTGCGTTCGTTGATACCCCTGAAGTAGAGCGCATTGTTGAATTTATTGGTACACAACAGGGATATCCTTCGGCCTTTGATTTGCCCGAATATGAAGGCAGCGATGTCAGTGAATTAAATCTGAGTGGCGGTAAATCATTAAAAGATGTGGACAGTATGTTTGAACAGTGTGCTCGCCTTGTGGTGACATCAGGCAGTGGCTCTACATCCATGTTACAACGAAGATTTAATCTGGGTTATAATCGTGCCGGTCGGATTATGGATCAGCTTGAAGCTGCCGGTGTAGTAGGCGCCAGTATAGGTGGCAAACCGCGGGAATTAATGGTTCATACCGAAGCGGAATTGGAAGAGATTCTGCGAAATATATTGCCTTGATCCGAGAAATTACATTAGCAAGGCACGCAGCTACTGTAAAAAAAATGTAAAGGATTTGCTCGGTAACCCCGAATTATGCCAATGTGAATTGGTAGATAGGCCAATTCATACAGTGGTTTATACCAATAGGATCGTTGTTTAGACCAAATTTATTGGTCTAACCTATGCCGATGATGTGGATGTTCCTGATGAACGAAGGTTACAGACACACTTTCGGTATTAAAAATATCACATCTCTAACTTGCTGTAATACCTTGTAAGCCATTGGTTGATAGATTAAGTTTTTTCAAGGTCTCTTGTATTTCACGTTGACTACATTCAAGCTAGGATTTCCTAATTAGAAAATTGCTATCAATCTTGTTTCCCACCTTTTCTTGAAACAAAAGGTGGAGCCAAAAATTCAAGGCTGTTACTCTTTGGGCTAAAAAATTCTCATCGAACGGCCTACTTCCGAAACTTGCCTTCGCTTTGGCTTCGGCTTCGAACAGCAGGAAACAGGCTACGCCCGATTTCAAATTTTTCTACACGCCCAAAGAGCAAAGGCCGAAAATGCCCCTGCGAGGATATTACGTTTTACTTTTCACTAAAGTTAGAGGGTGTTTTCTTAAGTTTCTTCTCAGCGTTAAATCGGCATAACTCATTATCTTGAATTTGGCTTTCTATCAAAACAAAAGAGCCACCCGAAGGCAGCTCTTTGATAAATTATCTGAAGTTAAAACTATTCCTCATCATCGAATTGTAACAACTCTTTGCTGTTCATCAGGATTTCATATTCATCCTTGCTACCAACAATGATATTGTCGAATTCTTTCATACCTGTACCAGCCGGAATTAAATTACCGGTGATGACATTCTCTTTCAATCCCCACATGAAGTCAGACTTACCGGCAATCGCAGCTTGCGATAACACCTTGGTTGTTTCCTGGAAGGATGCCGCCGAAATCCATGAGAAGGTTCCCAGGGAGGCTTTGGTGATACCCAATAAATTCGGACTGGACGTTGCAGGTTGTGCATTCCGATATTGAATCAAAGTTTTGTCATTACGACGTAACAATGAGTTCTCTTCGCGAATTTCACGGAGGGTGGTAATTTGTCCGGGTTGCATTTTATCGGAGCTACCGGCATCGGTTACAACGACTTTATCATAAATCCAGTCATTTTCATCACCAAACTCTAATTTATCAACCACATCACCTTCAAGGAATTTGGTATCGCCAGCATCTTCGATGGTTACTTTACGCATCATTTGTCGAACGATTACCTCAATATGTTTATCATTGATTTTTACCCCCTGTAGTCGATATACTTCCTGAATTTCATTTACCAGATACTCCTGAACGGCAAATGGTCCTTTGATAGACAAGATATCTGAAGGCGTGATGCTTCCATCGCTCAATGGGGTTCCCGCTTTGATAAAGTCACCTTCCTGAACGATGATATGTTTGGTTAATGGGACCAGATATTTTTTTACGATACCATCTTTACTTTCGATACTGATTTCACGGTTACCACGTTTGACACCACCAAATCCAACAACACCATCAATTTCAGCAACAACGGCCGGATTGGATGGATTACGTGCTTCGAACAATTCCGTAACACGCGGAAGACCTCCGGTGATATCCCGTGAACGACCCATGATACGAGGGATTTTCACCAAGATCTGACCACTTTGGATGTTATCTCCATCATTGATAATCAGGTGGGATCCTACAGGAACGTTATACATTTTATTTTCCTTGCCTTCAACGAGGATCGCAGGGATACGTGTTTTATCTTTTGTTTCGATAATCACTTTTTCACGCAAGCCGGATTGTTCATCAGCTTCTTCACGGAAGGTAATCCCGTCGATTACATTCTCAAATCTTACTTTACCATTGATTTCAGAAATGATGACGGCATTGAACGGATCCCAAGAACAAATCTCATCACCTTTTTTCAGTTTCTGTCCGTTCTTCACCTTCAGGGTTGCACTATACGGAATTTCGTTGGTCATTAATACCAGACCTTCATCATTCACGATACGCATTTCACCCATACGAGTAATGACGATCACCACTTCTTCACCTTCTTTGTTGACATATTTGGTTGTACGAACTGAATCAAATTCAATTTTACCATCAAACTTAGCAGTCAATTGCGATTCAATGGCAGAAGATCCGGCCACACCACCCACGTGGAAAGTACGCAAGGTTAACTGAGTTCCAGGTTCTCCAATGGATTGAGCGGCAATGATTCCCACAGCATCACCTGTTTGGGCCATTTTGCCGTTGGCCAGATTTACACCATAACATTTGGCGCAAACACCACGCTTACTTTCGCAGGTTAATACCGAACGGATTTCAACGGTTTCAATGCCGGCTTTTTCGATGGCTTCAGCTTTATCATATTTAATTTCAACACCTGCTTCGATAATGAGGTTACCCTGTAAATCGATAACATCATGTAGAGAGGTCCTACCAACAATACGATCTAACAGGGGTTCTACTACATCATCATTTTCTTTCAAGGCTGAAGTAGCAATACCACGTAGGGTTCCGCAATCTTCTTCCCGAATAATCACATCCTGGGCCACGTCCACCAAACGACGAGTCAAATAACCCGCATCCGCTGTTTTCAAGGCTGTATCCGCAAGACCCTTACGGGCACCATGGGTAGAGATAAAGTATTCCAGTACGTTCAATCCATCTTTAAAGTTGGAAAGAATCGGATTTTCGATAATTTCAGAACCAGTGCTACCTGATTTTCGCGGCTTGGCCATCAATCCACGAATACCGGAAAGCTGTTTTACCTGTTGTTTACTACCACGGGCACCGGAATCCAACATCATATACACAGAATTAAACCCTTGTTTATCGTTGGCCATTTCACGGATAAGGGTTTCAGTTACTTTAGAATCCACACGTGACCAAACGTCGATGATTTGGTTATAACGTTCATTATTGGTGATTAATCCCATATTATAGTTATCCCAAATTTCAGACACCTCTTCGGATGCACCCTCTAACAGTCGTTTTTTCAAATCCGGTACAATCAGATCCTCCGGATTAAAGGATAATCCACCCTTAAATGCTGTTCGGAAACCAAGTGTTTTGATATCATCGAGGAACTTCACCGTAGTAGGGATGTCGGTAAATTTGATCACATCACCGATAATATTTCTCAAAGATTTTTTGGTCAGCAACTCATTAATGAAACCAACATTCTCGGGGGTATTTAAGTTAAAAATAACCCGTCCAACCGTCGTTTCCAATAATTGATTCACGATTTGACCGTCCTCCTTGCGAATATTTACTTTTACCTTAATCCAAGCATGTAAATCGACTTTGCCTTCGTTATATGCAATGATTACTTCTTCCGGACTGTAAAAAATCATGCCACCGCCCTTTACAGGATCATTCGGCATATCTTTTTTACCTTTTGAAATATAATAGAGACCCAAAACCATGTCCTGAGAAGGAAGGGTAATAGGTGTTCCATTTTGTGGGTTGAGGATATTGTGCGAAGCCAACATTAATAACTGTGCTTCAAGAATTGCCGCATTGCTCAAAGGAACGTGAACGGCCATTTGGTCACCATCGAAATCCGCATTGAATGAAGAACAGACAAGCGGGTGCAACTGAATGGCTTTACCTTCAATCAATTTTGGCTGGAAAGCCTGAATCGATAAACGGTGAAGGGTTGGGGCACGATTCAACATGACCGGATGACCTTTCAGGATATTTTCAAGGATATCCCAAACAACCGCTTCTTTTTTCTCTACCAATTTCTTGGCACTTTTAACGGTTTTTACGATTCCTCTTTCGATCAGTTTACGGATGACGAATGGTTTGAACAATTCAGCCGCCATATCTTTTGGTAAACCGCACTCATGCAATTTCAGTTCAGGGCCAACTACGATCACCGAACGACCGGAGTAATCAACCCTTTTACCTAACAAATTCTGACGGAAACGTCCTTGTTTACCTTTTAATACGTCAGACAATGATTTCAGGGCACGACCACCTTCTGCTTTTACGGCATTTGATTTACGTGAATTATCCATCAATGAATCAATGGCTTCCTGCAACATCCTTTTTTCATTACGAAGGATTACTTCCGGGGCTTTAATTTCGAGCAAGCGTTTTAAACGATTATTTCGAATGATAACCCGGCGATAAAGGTCATTTAAATCAGAAGATGCGAAACGACCACCATCCAATGGAACGAGTGGGCGTAATTCAGGCGGAATAACAGGTATATACTGCATCACCATCCACTCCGGTTTATTTTCGATATGGGAATTGGCTTCACGGTAAGCTTCCACCACTGATAAACGTTTCAGGGCTTCAGCTTTGCGTTGTTGCGATGTTTCGAAAGCCGCTGCATTCCTTAATTCATAAGAAAGGCTATCCAATTTAATGCGCGACAACAACATATGAATGGCATCTGCACCCATTTTAGCAATAAACTTATTTGGATCATCATCGTGCAGCATTTGGTTTTCCTTCGGTAATTTTTCGAGGATATCCAAATACTCGTCTTCTGTGAGAAGAGCCATGTAGGTTATATCAATTTCCTTCATGATGATAGCGGGGCGAAGCATGGAATCTGATTCAGGGGC
>DAIRSC010000023.1:0-16238 GCA_036804585.1 Chitinophagaceae bacterium | reverse complement strand
ATTTTGCTTGTGCTTATTGTCTGAATCACGGATGATGAAGATTTTAAGATGGGCAGTGATTCTAGTGCCAAGTTCTAAATTTATCATTTTTCTCCATGTATTCTAACATTCTGTCACCGCAAGCTCTCCGCTTCGGGATGCAACGCATGTTGAATAATGCTCGTGCCAATTGTCTGAACAATGATTTACATTATTTAAGTATTGAAAGTTTTCCAAATTGTTTTTCTCCATCTAAAAAGTGTATTTCGTAATGATATAGACCACTGGCAATATCATTTAATTGTATCTTTCTCTTTAAATACTCTTTAGGTAAACTGGCCTTAAGTATCACATCACCTATGGTATTCTACAGCATTAATTCCCTGCTAGTTCTAGTCTTAAATAACCACAATAACTGACGTCCAGATGATTCGGGATGTCTGTATTCTTTCAGCATGATTCTGTAATAAATTTAATTTCAAATAACCCACAATTTTTATCGTCATAATATTCTCTTGCTCTGCTAAATAGGGCTTGCTGATTAACGTGAAAATAGTTGATTCCAGTACATAATGAAGTAATTTTCGTTCATTTAGATGCACAATAATTTTTCCTATCACCTCAATAAGCGTGCAGTTTTTTTCTGATTTTCACTGCTCACATGCATCTTCAAATTCCGCGTCATCGTCCAAGGGCTGAACCACAGTAATATCCCTCGAACGCTTCCTTGAATTTGAAGCGCCTATGAGATAATCAGCAAGCCCTATATAAATATTCTTCTGCTTAATCTAAATAACCTTCTACCACAGGAATATTCTGTAAATATATTCGCTTCCGATCTTATCCCTGTTTTGTGAGGACAAAAATTAAAGAATAAACCACCCACTGATTATCATTCTCATACTCTTCCTCATTCTCATTCTGTAACCGGCGGGATTTGCAAGAATTAACCCCTCAGCGAGTTCAGAGAACTCTTTTTATCTAAAGTTCGACATGCCGCAAAGCCGATCAGCGGTAGATGAATTGGTAGATACTCCAATCCTTACCAGCATTTACAACCCATGTTCATTTTTAAGAACCGCATTGGTTTCCGAAATAATTGTCTGAAGGTTTTCAAGTCCTTTTCGATAACCATGCAGTAGACTTGACGTAATCAACAATGCCAAATGCCTCATATAAAAGATTTTAAGCCCCTTTATCCATAGTAGATAATCTATCAACCAGTGATGATCCGGCCTTTTGTGCTATGCAGAGAAACTGCTACATTTGTAAATTACTGAAAATTGAAATACTCATTCACAATAAATTACTAAGATGCAATTCCATCAAATCTGCAACAAACTCAAACCCCTGACAGCCATTTATTTGTGTTTAAATCTATTGGCTTGCCAGAACAATTCCCAACCAAAAAAGACTAAAGTCAACCCTTTAGGCGATGTGATTGGTTCACACATCGATTCAACCATACATCCCGGTGATGATTTTTTTAATTTTGCCAACGGCGGATGGATTAAAAAAAATCCGATTCCTCCTTCAGAAAATGGATGGGGAATCTTCAATTTAGTGGCTGATGAAAATTTTTCCCGTGTGCGTAAAATTTGTGAGGATTCCAGTTGTCAAAGTGCTGCTAATGGAAGTGCTTTTGTACATATCGGTGATTTCTTTTTTGCGGGTATGGATTCAGCTACTATAGAACAATCAGGATTGTCACCCTTGCAAAACATACTTGATCAGATCCAGGCCATCAATACCACCGGCGATTTGCTCAAAATGGTCAACACTTTACAAATGAATGGTACTGCGCCTTTGTATAGTTTGTATATCGGTCAGGATATGAAAAATAGTGAGAAAAATTTTCTGTATCTCTCTCAAGGTGGATTGGGGTTACCCGATCGCGATTATTATTTTAATACCGACCCTGAAACTGCTGAAACTCGTAACGCATATGAAAAATATGTCCAAAAAGTTTTTCAATTGTCGGGATCAGACTCCCTAAAGGCTGTTCAAATGGCGAAAAATGTGATTGCTCTTGAAAAGGAAATGGCTTCATCCCATAAAAAACTGGCTGAATTACGCGATCCTTATGCCAATTATAATAAGCGTTCATTGAACGATCTGATGATGCTCGCACCGGCTATGGAATGGAATACGTCGCTCAATCAAATGCAACTTTCTGCCGATTCAGTCATTATTGGTCAACCGGATTTTGTAAAAAAAATAAACGGATTGTTGATTACTGTTCCGATAGACACCTGGAAAGCCTATTTGCGCTTTCACCTGATTGCAGCGTTTTCGGATTACCTGAGTGCTGCATTAGATCAGGCCCATTTCGATTTTTACGGTCGCACTATGCGCGGATCCAAAGAGCAACGACCGAGATGGAAACGTGTTTTAGAAGCACAGGAAGATGCGCTGGGTGATGCACTCGGACAATTATTCATCAAGGAATATTTCCCTGAAAAAACCAAGAAACGTTACGAAGATTTAGTAGAAAGAATTGTTGAAAGTTATCGTGAACACATTCAGAAAATTGACTGGATGAGTGATAGTACAAAAACAAAAGCGCTCACTAAACTGAATGCCATTACCAAAAAAGTGGGTTACCCCAATAAATGGAAAGATTATAGCAAAATGAATATCAACCGAAGTTCATACTGTGCGAATGTGATCGCCGCCAATGAATGGAGTTTTAGATATGAAGCCGATAAACTAACCAAGCCGGTAGACCGTACTGAATGGGGCATGACACCACAAACGTATAATGCCTACTACAACCCTTCCAATAATGAAATCGTTTTACCTGCTGCTATCTTCACAGCTCCCGGTTATAAAGATGAAGATATTGATGATGCTGTTATTTACGGATATGTTGGCGCTTCAACCATTGGGCATGAACTTACGCATGGATTTGATGATGAAGGACGACAATTTGATGAAAAAGGAAATCTAAAAAATTGGTGGAGTGAAGAAGATGAAAAACGTTTTAAGAAAAAAGCACAAATGTTGGTTGACCAGTTTAATGCATATACTGTTCTCGGAAACAAACATCCCAACGGCGAAGCTACTTTAGGTGAAAATATCGCCGACCTTGGTGGAATTGTCATTGCATTGGATGCCTTTAAAAAAACACAGCAGTTTAAAGAAGGAAAATCTATTGCGGGTCTTACCCCAATACAACGATATTTTTTAGGTTATGCGTATGGCTGGATGCAAACCCGCACAGACAAAATGTTGGCTACACAATTATTAACGGATGTACATGCCCCGATATTTTTACGGGTAAACGGACCAATGAGTAATTGTGATGAATGGTATACCGCATTTGGCGTGGATCGCACCCGTAAAATGTATCGTGATAGTCTTAGTCGGGTTAGAATTTGGTAAGCATGAATATCGTATTTTTAGGAACTCCCGACTTTGCAGTGGCCTCACTGGAAGCTCTGCTAAAAGCCGGTTTGAATGTGGTGGGAGTTGTAACCGCAGCAGATAAACCCGCCGGCCGTGGCATGAAACTCCAAATGAGTGCTGTCAAACAATGTGCACTCAGGCATGATATTCCCGTATTGCAGCCGGATAAACTCAAAGACCCTGAATTTTTAAACCAATTGGATGCCCTGAAAGCTGACCTGCAGGTTGTAGTTGCTTTCAGAATGTTACCTGAGCTGGTTTGGAATCGACCTCGATTTGGTACGATTAATGTGCATGCTTCCTTGTTGCCACAATACCGAGGCGCGGCTCCCATCAATTGGGCCATCATCAACGGTGAATCCGAAACCGGAGTAACAACCTTCAAACTGAAACATGCGATTGACACCGGAAATATTTTACTTCAAACAAAAGTCGCGATTGAGCCTGACGAAACGGCCGGCACCTTGCATGATAAACTGATGGTGGCAGGTGCAGAACTTTTAGTTAAAACCATTGAATGCCTGCAAGATGGAACATTGATTGAATCAGAGCAAACAGCGGATGAGCACGTTCAACATGCACCCAAAATTTTTACGAATGATTGTGCAATTCAGTGGCTCAAGACTGGAAAAGAAATTGATCAACTGGTGAGAGGATTGAGTCCCTACCCGGCAGCCTTTTCATTTCTGCAAGGAAAACGAATCAAGATTTTCAAGGTCTTTTTTCATGAATCTGAGACAGGATCACAGGCACTCGACCAAGGAATTATTCGGGATGGGCGTCTCTTTTTTACTTGCGCAGATGGTGAAATAGAAATACTGGATTTACAGATGGAAGGTAAAGCGAGAATGTCTGCCACGGACTTTCTCAGGGGTTGGCGTCATTCAGACTCCCATTCACAAGGATTTGCATAAATGAATATAGTTCCTGATCGTTTTTATCTTTCGCAAATTCAGTGAGTGAAGGTAAATGCAACTTAAAATAATGATGAGAATGGCACATCTCCAGCAAGGTAGTCGCTAATGATTTTGGGTAAGGATATTGTTTATTACAAGCCTGAATAATATCTGCAATGCGTGCACAAAGTTCCTTGAAGGGTTTAAAAAATTGAAACTGGTTGTCCTGGCCCACATGTTTGGTCAGGTAAGATTTTGAACCTTCAGCAATGACAATATTTTGTAGTAGCTCCTCATTGATATAGGTCGTGGTGATATCATCCTTAATTTTCCGACTGAGTAACTCCACCGCCCGATTCAGCTGTTCTCTGGGGTTATTCATGTTCTGAGTCAATATAATGATTCGATACTCCAACCAACTCCAATACCAGGAAACCAAATAGGTAAGTAACCGGTGTTTATTTTCGAAATACCTGTAAATACTCGCTTCCGTTGTGCCCATATATTCACCCAACTTTCGGAACGTAAACCCTTCAAAACCCAGTTCATTGATCAGTTCAATGGAATTTTGAATGATGCGCTGCCCCAATTCCGTTGATTCCGGGTCCCTGAGATACAGAGATTCATTCATTTGAATGCGTATATTCAGTTGCATAAATGAAATAGTTTTAAATTGATTTTACAAATATCGGATAGTTTTACAATTATTTATAATAGTATTACTATCTTTTTTAAAACTTTTACTATTTTTGTACGATTTTAAAAAAAGCTACATTACACTTTTAAAAAAGCAAAGATGTCATTGAACAGATTTAGGAAACTGCGATTGCTCGAAAAAAAAGACCTCTACACCATTTATACTTTTGCCATTTTTAGCGGAATTATCCAATTATCTCTTCCGTTAGGCGTGCAAAGTATCATAGGTTTTGTTATCAGTGGAGTCTTTTCTGTTTCAATCGTTTTACTTATCGGATTAATCCTGACCGGAATATTCTTTGCCGGTTTGTTACAAATCATGCAGATGAATGTAATTGAAAAGGTTCAGCAAAAACTCTTTCATTTCTATGCTTTCAGATTAAGTGGTCAGTTACTGGATATTGATATGGGAGCCGTTCAGGATGCAGCTTATCCGGAATGGACTAATCGTTTTTTGGATATCACCACCCTGCAAAAAAGTTTGACAAAAATTTTATTGGATATTCCCTTAGCCAGTATTCAAATTGTATTAGGACTATTTATTATATCCATTTATCATCCTTTATTTCTACTGATGGTGTTCGTTCTGCTTGTCATTGTTTTTATCATCTTTTACCTGAGTAGCTCAAAGGCTCTTCAAACAAGTATCAAAGAAAGTTCCTACAAATATGAAGTGAGTTCCTGGTTACAACAAATGGCCCGCGCTGTACATAGCTTTAAACTAAACAGAACTTACCACTTACATGATTCTAAACTTGACTATCGTGTAACATCTTATCTCGACTACCGAACACGCCATTTTAAAATTTTATTGTTTCAATTCAAAAATCTGATTTTTCTCAAAATCATGATTACAGCTGCCATGCTTATTCTTGGAACCTATCTCCTCCTGAATCAACAATTAAACATCGGACAATTCGTAGCTGCCGAAATTATCATCATTACTATGATCGGTTCAGTCGAAAAACTCATTACTAATTTAGATAGCCTTTATGATAGCCTCACCTCCTTCGAAAAACTGGAAACTTTTAGCCATGAAGAACAGGAAGTCAATGGTTCAATTACACTCCCCCAGCAATCCCTAGGCCTGGCAATCGAACTTCGTGATATTCGTTTTGGTTATGGCGACCGTCCAGCCATTTTCGAAAACCTCAACTTATCGATTCAGGCCGGCGAAAAATTATTGATTACTGGAGGAAATGGAGCAGGAAAATCATCCTTGCTCAGAATCATTACCAGCTTATATCATCCGCAATCCGGAAGTATCAATTACAATCAAACGCCAAAAGCGCAATTAAACCTGATGACGCTCCGCCAGGAAATTGGAGTAGCATTGGGACAACCTGAAATTTTCTCCGGCAATATTTTTGACAATATCGCCGTCGGAAATCCTGATATCTCTATTCCACACATGATGGATTTGTGCAGAAAAGCCGGCGTAGAATCGGCTATCCTTCAAATGGAAAAAGGCTTTGATACGGAACTCGACTTAAATAGCCGCAAATTGCCCCGTACCCTTTGGAAAAAAATACTCATTTTACGCGCCATTGCCGGTAATAAAGCATTGATTGTGCTGGATGAACCTTTTGCAGAATTAGATGACCAATCTGCCAAAGATTTATTGCAGGTTATTCTGGAATGTACCAAAAATTCCACGCTCGTTATTTCTACTCAAGGGCATTTGTTTGACGATTATGCCGACCGTATAATTCGTCTTGATAGCGCCAATCATTTTGTTGAATTAAAAAATAAACGCAATGACTAATCAGGCTGGTTCAAATTCATTCAAAAAAATATATAACATCGACCGAACATACAAACTCAGTGGATTGTTGGGTGTAACTATGGTCATTTTGATTATTATTTTATTTCTACCATGGACCCAGAATATTCGCACTACGGGTAAAGTGACAACATTGAGGCAGGAACAAAGAGCCCAGCAACTAAATACCACCATCAGTGGACGCATCGTTAAATGGTATGTACGCGAAGGTGATCTCGTTAAAGCCGGTGATACCATTGCACATATCGCAGAGGTAAAAGAGGATTACTTAGATCCACAGCTCCTTGAAAGAACGCAGGAGCAACTCAATGCGAAAAAGCGAAGTGTTGAATTGTATCAGGGAAAATCAGAAGCTCAACAAAAACAATATGAAAATTTAAGTGCCTCTCTGACTTTAAAATCGGAACAATTAATCAATAAAAGAAAACAGCAAACCCTGAAAGTTCAATCGGATGAAGCCACACTTCGCGCAGTCCAAAATGATTTACAAATTGCCCGTAAACAGTACGATCGTCAAAAAGAACTTTATGACAAGGGACTCGTTTCTCTGACTCAATTGGAACAACGATCTGTAGCACTGCAAAACCTGGAAGCACGTCGTATCAGCGCCGAAAATAACCTCAACAATAGCAAACAGGAACTGGACATCATAGATTTGGAACAGCAAAGCATCCGACAGGATTACATGGAAAAAATGAATAAAACCCAGGGGGAAATTCTGCAAGCCCTTTCACAAGCCGCGACCGGGCAGGGAGAAGCCTCTAAATTGCAAAACCAGTATGCCTCCTACCGTTCGCGAAGTTCATTTTATTATATCATCGCTCCACAGGCCGGTCAGGTGGTTCAGGCCCGTCGAAATGGGGTTGGTGAAATTGTGAAAGAGGGAGAATCTATTGCGCAAATCGTTCCTCCAAAAGCAGATATGGCCGTCGAACTTTTTATCCGCCCTTTGGATGTCCCCCTGGTTGCGCCCGGACAAAAAGTAAGATTTGTATTCGATGGATTTCCGGCAATTGTATTTAGTGGTTGGCCTCAAGCGAGTTATGGTACATTTGGCGGAATCGTCACAACAGTTGAAAATAATTTATCACCCGAAGGCTTTTATCGCATTCTTGTGCGTGAAGATACAACCATCAAGAAATGGCCGGAAAGTTTAAAACTAGGCACCGGTACTCAAGCCATTGCCCTATTAAAAGATGTACCTATTTGGTATGAAATCTGGCGAAATATCAATGGTTTCCCTTCTGATTTTTACACCCCAAAAACCAACGAAAAAAAAGAAAGTAAGAAATGAAATATTTCATCGTGAGCCTTCTCGGATTTTGGGGGTATGCCATTTTTATTCCTATCAATGCTTCAGCCCAAACACTGGATGTTGAAACTTTTATACAAATGGTTGTAAAATACCATCCGGTTGTAAAAAGAGCCAATTTGGATATTTCCATCTCTGAATCTGAATTGTTACAAAGCCGGGGCGCTTTCGACCCTCAATTTAAATCTTCCTTTTCCCGCAAGGATATAGGTGGAATCACTTATTACAACTACCAACAAACCGAGTTAAAAATACCAACCTGGTATGGAATCGAAATTGCGGGTGGAATTGAATCTGTATATGGAAGTAGCACAGATCCTCAGGAAACAAAAGGTGAATCATCTTATATTGGTATATCCCTGCCTGTTTTACAAAATCTTTTACTAGACAAACGAAGGGCTGCTCTCCAAAAAGCCCGTATTATGGTGGACTATAGTAAAAATGAACAGCTCGCAGTAATCAATGATATTCTTTTGGAAGCGCTTTTACAATATTGGGAATGGGTTCGATTGGATCAGGAATTAAATATGCTTTTATCGGTAAAACAGAATATCGAACAAAGGCTCAATTTTACAAATACTACCATTGCCATAGGAGAACGTGCGCCAATAGATTCACTCGAAGCTCAGGCTCAGCTCTTGTTTATCGAAGGTTTGGAAAATGAATTACAAGTGGCTGTGAGAAATACAAAAATTGCTTTATCTGCGTACACATGGACAGAAAATGGTCAAGCGGTTAATTTACCCCAAGACCTCAAACCTGCAGAAGGACTATTACAAATGGAAAATATTCGCTTTGAAGTTGAAACACAAGAATTTTTTGAACTTGAAGCAATGCGCAATCATCCCGAATTACAGTCATATCCAATTAAATTGCAATATCTTGAAGTGGACAAAAGATGGGCATTTCAGCAATTGCTACCCAAACTTGATCTCAAATACAATCAATTAGGTAAGGGTTTTAACCTGCTCAACAGTAGTTTGCAACCTCTATTTCAAAATAATTTTCAATATGGTGTTCAATTTAGCATGCCGCTTCGATTATCCGAAGGAAGAGGTCAATATCGTATTGCTAAATTCCGGATTCAACAAACTGCATTGGATCGTGATTTAAAGCAAAAATTAATTCAGAACAAGGTGTCGATGGAGTTTCAACAATTGACTCAAATACAAAAACAACTTGCTATTCAGCAATCATTACTTAGAAATCAGGAAGGTTTACTGGATGGTGAAAACATCCGGTTTTCCAACGGTGAAAGTTCTTTGTTTCTGGTGAACAACCGCGAACAAAAAGTGATTGAAACCAAACAAAAACTTATTGCACTCAGCGCCAAATATCTGCAGCAAAAAATCAAATTACGCTGGGCCTCAGGAATTTTGTCGACCATTCAATAAGGTTTTCGGTAAATTTTATTTACTGGATAAAAGAATTACATTTATCCATTGAAAATCTTTTTCATGGAACAACAAAAAACGACCAATCATAATGCCGCTTTGGCAACCATCATTTCAGTATTCTTTTTTTGGGGATTCGTGGCAGCCAGTAATGGAGTCCTGATACCTATGCTAAAGAATCATTTTAAACTCAACCAGTTTCAATCGCAGTTGGTTGATTATGCGTTCTATTTTGCCTATTTCGTTGGTTCACTCATTTATTTTTTCTGGAGCAAAGCACTTGGCGACCCATTTAATAAATATGGGATGAAAAAAGGCCTGGTACTCGGTCTACTGATTTCTGCTTTCGGTGCAATGCTTTTCGTCCCTGCGGTTTCTTTGAATCAATACATCTTCTTCCTCATCGGATTGTTTGTGATTGCCTTTGGTTTTTCGCTTTTACAAATTGTTGCGAATCCATTTGTCATCAATTTGGGAGATCCCGCTAAAGGCTCCTTTCGATTAAATTTAGCAGGAAGCATTAATTCGTTGGGCACTTCACTCGGACCGGTAATATTCGGATTTGCTCTTTTTGGTTCTCCTAAATCAGCAGCAGTCACCAATATTGGTATCGAAGCCGTTAAATTACCTTTTATCATTCTGAGTGTGGTACTGGTTGGCGTTGCCATTTTTTTAGCGTATTCGAAACTACCTAGTCCGAAAAATGAAGAAGTGAAGGAGTCCAGTATGGGTGCCCTGAAATACCCTCAATTGGTATTGGGCATGTTGGCCATTTTCATTTATGTAGGGGTTGAAGTAACGATTGGCAGCAATATGGGCGCCTTATTAGAAAAACCTGAAATTAAGGGCATTGATCATACACAAATAGCCAAATACATTTCATTGTATTGGGGAAGTTTAATGATTGGCCGATGGACGGGTGCCCTCAGCGTGTTTAATTTGAGTAATTCAACCAAAATGATTTTAAAAATTCTGATTCCTTTCTTAGCCTTTGGGGTTGTTTTATTCTTTAATCAACTCAGAGAAGGTGCCGTGGATGATTTATACATTTATGCAATCTGGATTATCGTTTTCATTATTGCAAACTTTATGGCCCATGAAAAGCCAGCAAGAACTTTAATGATTTTTGGATTGGCGGCAACTGTCATGATGATCATAGGATTGTTTAGCACAGGAGATGTTGCCCTTTATTCATTTATGAGTGGTGGTCTTTTCTGCAGTGTGATGTGGCCTTGTATTTTTAATCTGGCCATAGCCGGTTTGGGCAAGTACACTACACAAGGATCATCCTTACTGGTGATGATGATTTTGGGCGGGGCCATTATTCCTCCGCTTCAAGGAAAACTGGCTGATTTACCTTCTATTGGCATTCATCAATCGTATTGGATTGCAGTCTTATGTTTTCTCTTCCTGGCTTGGTATGGCTATCGTGTAAAAAGTTTATTACAAAAACAAGGCATTGATTATGACCAAGGAACTGGTTCTGGGCATTGATATTGGCGGTACGAATACCGTATGGGGCATCGTGGATGCAAGAGGTCATATTTTATCCACGGATAAAATATCCACCAAGGGCCATCTGAACCCGGAAACATTTATGCAGGCTTTGTATATCAATGTAAATACTAAAGCTCCTGCCGAATTAATCCCTCAAATTACGGGCATTGGCATTGGTGCACCGAATGGGAACTATTACTCCGGTTGTATCGAATTTGCGCCAAATCTTGAATGGAAAGGTGTGATTCCACTGAAAGACTTAAGCGAAAAACATTTTAAAATTAAAACTAGAATCACCAACGATGCCAACGCAGCGGCCTTAGGTGAAATGCAATATGGTGCTGCCAGAGGCATGAAAGATTTTATCATGGTAACTTTAGGTACCGGTGTGGGTAGTGGTTTTGTGGCCAATGGTGCACTCATCTATGGACATGATGGATTAGCGGGCGAATTAGGCCATGTCATTGCCGTTCGAAACGGGAGAGCATGTGGCTGTGGACGCAAGGGTTGTTTGGAAACTTATACCTCCGCAACAGGTGTGGTGAGAACTGCTCAAGAGTTGTTAGAAAATTATCCGGGCAAGAGTTTGTTACAAGATGTACCACTCAGTTCAAAAGAAATAGCGTTTGCTGCTGAAAAAGGAGATGAACTTTCCATCCGGATTTTTGATTTTACCGCTCAAATTTTAGGACAAAGTTTGGCCGATGCAGTTGCTATCACCAGCCCGAGTGCCATTATTTTTTTTGGTGGATTGTCACAATCCGGAGAGCTTCTGATGAAACCACTCAAAAATTATTTCGAAGAAAATCTGCTTAGCATTTACCGAAATAAGGTTCAAATTTTATCTTCCCAATTACCCGAAAGCGATGCCGCTGTGTTGGGAGCTGCAGGTTTAGCTTGGAATTAGGACATTCTTCATACCACATAACCGTTCATCCATTTTCTCTAAACGAATGGAACAATTCAGATTAATTTCGAGTGATTATCTTTTCTATGCTCAAAGTACAACAAGTTAAAAAATATTATGCCGGACAAAAAGCAGTGGATGGTGTGAGTTTTGATGTTCGGAAAGGGAGTATTTTTGGTTTGCTCGGTCCTAATGGTGCAGGAAAATCCAGCATTCTTCGAATGATTACCGGTATCACCCAACCGGATAGCGGTGAAATTTATATTGAAAATCAAAAGATCAATGCACTGAGTCAGAGTGAATCCATTGGATACATGCCAGAAGAACGTGGGTTGTACAAAAAAATGAAAATCGGCGAACAGGCCATGTATTTAGCCCAGCTGAAAGGATTAACCCGTTTACAAGCCAGCCAACAAATAAAAATTTGGTTTGAAAAATTAGATATGATGAGTTGGTGGAATAAAAAGGTTGAAGATTTAAGTAAAGGGATGTCGCAAAAATTACAATTTGTAACAACGGTGATACATCAGCCCAAATTGCTCATATTGGATGAACCTTTTAGCGGACTTGACCCCGTTAACAGTGAAGTGATCAAGAAAGAAATTTTTCAACTTTCAAAATCCGGCACTACAGTTTTATTTTCAACCCATCGTATGGAACAAGTTGAAGAAATTTGTGAAGACATCGTATTAATCAATAAAGGAAAAGTGCTCATCAATGGACAGGTAGATCAAATACGCAAAGAGTTTAAAAAGAATCAGTACAAATATAAAGTTTCCGGAAACCTCGATGTATTTGAAGAAAAAATCATCGACAAATCAGCTCAAGGAATTACCCTTCAGCTTCAACACCAGCAAGAAGCTCAGGAAATTTTAAAGTATTGTTTAGATCACCAATTGAATGTGTATGGCTTTGAAGAAATTTTACCGGGATTAAATGAAATATTCATTCAAGCTGTCGAGGGAAATGCTGCACGGACATTTGAAAAAGAAATTAATGTATGAAAAAAATAAGCCTCATTATTCAGCGTGAATACCTGAGTCGGGTCAAGAAAAAATCCTTTCTGGTTACAACAATATTAGTTCCAATTTTAATGTTTGCTGCTATAACCGGAATGGTCTATGTTGCCATCAATGCAGATGAACAACAAGTAATTGCAGTATGGGATGAATCCGGAAGATTTATTCAGCAATTGGATAGTACGGATGAGAACTACAAGCTAATTTACTCCAGTCCTAAACCCGGAGAGAACAGAGATTCTATGATGTCGCGTCTTGATGCAGACATTTTGGTACATGTACAAGCCCATCATTCTCAAATACCTGATAGCGTCCTCATTTACAAAGAAGGAGGTGTGAGTCTGTCAGCAAAAAGCTTTATCTCTTCCGCCATCAACGATATTCACCAGGATAAACTTTTGGAAGAGGCCGGAATTCAACAGTCAAAAATAGATAGTATCCAATCACAAAAACTCCCGTTTAGAAGTATTGATTTAAAAAATAATCAGGAAACCAACACAGAAATTGCGAGCATGATTGGTTATGGAATGGGATTACTGATTTACTTAATTCTGTTCATCTATGGTGCCGGAGTGATGCGAGGTGTCATGGAAGAAAAAACCAATCGAATTGCTGAAGTGATTATCAGTAGTGTTCGTCCTTTTCAACTGATGATGGGGAAAATTATCGGAATCGCTTTAGTGGGCTTGACCCAATTCTTAATCTGGGGGGTGATTATGATTTTACTTAATTTCCTGCTACCACTGTTATTCCCTGATTTACAGAGCTTAACACCGGGTAATTTGTCTGCAATGTCGGCAGGTGCCCCAAATATTCAGGATTTCCAGAACAATGAATCCCTGCACTTTATTCAAACCGCCATGAATCAAAATTGGGGATTGATTATCGGGGCATTTCTATTTTATTTTTTAGGTGGTTACTTTATGTATGCATCGATGTTTGCGGCAGTGGGAAGCTTGGTGAATGAAGACATGCAAGACGCACAGCAAATGACAATCCCCATTAGTATGCCCATATTTTTCGCATTCATCATCATGGCTGCTACCGCAGAAAATCCCAATAGTCCGCTCGCCATTTTTGGTAGTTTATTCCCTCTAACCTCTCCAATTGTTATGATGGCAAGAATTCCTTATGGTGTGCCCGGCTGGCAACTGGGATTATCCACGTTGTTTTTAGTCATAGGATTTATAGGTATGACGTGGATCAGTGGTAAAATTTACCGAACCGGTATTTTAATGTATGGTAAGAAAATAACCTGGAAAGAAGTCTTTAAATGGATCCAGTACCATTAAGCGAACTTAATTCTTAGATAGTTCTTCTTTCAACATAGACAGAATAATTTTAAAATTAAAGAAGCCAGCTAAAAAGACAATCATACCGATAAAAACTACCAAAAATATTTTTAACCAAGATGCCTTTTTAAACTCATAAGGTGCACCCGGAAAATCAAGCACCTGAAATATGGGGCTTTCAGAAAGCAATTTAAAGCTGGCATTTTGATATGCAGTAACCGCCGTAACATATAATTGCTCAACCTCCGCTCTGGTTCTTAACAGTTTAGCTTGTGGAATCCCCGAACTATACTTGACTGACAATTGATTAGAATCCTGAAAACCCGCTATAGCTTTTTCAAGAGCATTGAGCTCATCTTTCAATGAATCCCTGATAAGTGCCAATTTTTTTACTTCTGTGCTAGGTTTTTCAGTTGCTAGTTTGATATAGAAACTTGACAGATTTTTTAATATGGCTTCATTCACCTCTTTAGAGAGTTCTTTATCATAAAACCCGGTCACTATTTTTGTAAAATCCGTTTTTTCGACAATAACCTCAGTATTTGCTAAAAGGATATCCGCAGCAGTAAAATAAAGATCATTGGTATCTTTTGGATCCGGTTGAACTTTTTTAGCGAACATTTTCAGATTTTGGTTATGGTCATCTAACAACCATAAAGCAATGTTCTTGTATTTTTTGTTACTACAACCAAATTTTACTACTTGTAGTGAAATGGTTTTACTGGTAATCAATTCGGTGAGATTATATATCTTATCATAATCAGTTTTATCGGAAATACCCAATTGTGATTTGATAGAAGCAAAAGCGCCACCACCTGATGTTGAATTAAATGAAAGCGGGAAAATTTTGGAATAAGTTAAATATTTTCCTTTTTCCGATTTGGCATAAATTCCAATTGCGATGGCAGGAATCAAAGCCAAAATAAAGATCAAATACTTATACTTGAGCGTGTTTTTGATGAGTTGTTGGATATAAGTTTCCTTCGGTTGCATACTATAATGAGCGGGATAGAATCAATAATGTTGTCAGTGTCGTAAGTGCCGACAAACTGTAACTAAAGACTTCTGAAAATTTAGTATTTTCATTCTTCGGTTTCAAAGGAACATAAATTGTAGAACCTTCCTTAACTTTTGGATAAATCCGTGTTATCAGATAATTCTTTGTACTCTTAATGCGTCCATTTTGGTATTTGATATATATCCTGTTCTTCCAAGGGCGGTCGGCGTAACCTCCGGCTGCTGAGATATAATAACGAATATCCATGTTTGAAGGATCAAATTTGATATTCGTTGATGATTGTACCTCCCCTCTAATGGATACAATATCATTCAAAGATGGAATGATAATGACATCACTATCTTTTAATCCAATATCTAATTGGGAATTTTTTCGTTGCAAAGCTGCATTTAAATCAATAACAACTTGACCGATTTTGGACCGAAATAAACGAGCGCCTTCCGGGTAAGCCGTTTTTTTAAGACCACCTGCTCGTTGAATTATGGATGATAATCGTTCGTTACGACCCACAAGAACAAATTCGCCCGGATATTCGACTTCGCCGATCACCTGCACTTTTTCCATGGCTAAAAACTCAGATTTTCGTCGAACATAAATTCGATCCATGGGCTTTATAAAAATATTCTCCGAAGATTTATCCAACTCCAAATTAGCATCAATTGAAATAATTTTTATTTGATTTCCTTTGGATTCAATGGCATACCGACTAACCGAATCAACCACATTAGAAATTTCAATACGTCCGTTTTCGGCATCCAAACGTAAACCACCACACAATAACAAAACATCTTTTAATTTCATGTTTTTATAGTATGGAACCCTCTTAGGCGTTCTCACATAACCATTGACCTCGACAAAATACTCATCCTCAAAATCCTTCATTGAAAGTATTTTAATCCGATCACCTGGCTTTATGCTGACATCATTTTCAAGATCATTTAATTTATCTAAATCTATTTTTAATGCATCCGATTCCAGAGAATTTCCCGCACGAAAATCATAGGCTCGGGGGCTGTAAGCCTTCGATATAATTCCAC
>DAIRSC010000022.1:0-16617 GCA_036804585.1 Chitinophagaceae bacterium | reverse complement strand
CATTAGTTTTTCAAATCAAGTTTTGTGGTAAAAGTCCCGCCCTTCGGGTAGCTGCCGACCGTTACCGGTAATTTTAAATCGTCAAACTTTGGCGAAAGATATCAATCAAAACCATTTGGAAATCTAATTCTTTTGTAATTACTTTGTAGTAACATTCAAAAATTATGGAATTATCAGTAATAAACATTGGGAATTCAAAAGGGATTAGACTTTCTAAGACAATCCTTGAGAAATATAGCATCAGAGACAAAATAGAACTAATACTAGAAAAAGGTTATATCATCATAAAACCGAAAGCAGAACCTAGAAAGGATTGGGAAAAATCATTCAAGAAAATGCATGAAAATGGCGATGACCAGCTTTTAATGAATGATATCTTTGAAGACGAAACTTTTGAAGAATGGAGCAAATAAATCAGTATGACATAGTATTGGTTAATCTTGACCCTACAATCGGAAGTGAAATGAAGAAGACTAGACCTTGTGTTGTATTATCTCCTAATGAAATGAACAAGTACTTACAGACAATTATAGTTGCTCCAATGACAAGTAGTTCTAAACCCTATCCTACAAGAGTTGAGATAAAACATAATTCGCGGAAGGGTTGGTTTGCCATTGACCAAATCCGAACTATTGACAGAATGAGAATTGTCAAGCGATTTGAGACTCTAACCGAAAAAGAAATTGCAAAGATTAAAGAAATAATTCAAGAGACTCTCGTGGACTAAAACTACCGGAAACAAGCGTTTGGCGCAAGTGCGGCTTGGGTACTAGGTTGAACTGTCCTACTTTCTATTAACTTTGGTTATGTTTTGAACTTTAGTACATTTTAACCCCTATCATCGCCAAGCCGCAAACCGTTATGGGCAATTGTAAGTCCCCCAAAAAATCGGACTGGTTTTAAATTGGCAATAGCCTAATTTTAAACCAGCAACATGAAATGAACAAAATTCAAGGAAGCGCAAATTGTGAAGGCGCTCAAGGAATTGTTGGCATTATACAACTAAAAAATTCTAACAGATAATAATTGGCATTCAGTTAAAACTTATCATGTTAGTCGCAAGGGTTTTTTAGGTCTGCTGAATGAATGTAGAATTATTGACAGAACTGGATTTGATATACATTTATGCCAATAAAAGTGTAAGGAAAAATGGCAAAAGCAAAGAAAAGCCGTGCATCAAAGATTCGTTATGTAAGCCAAAATCAGTTAAGTTTAGTCGAATTTGAGATGATTAAGGCAGCTTGTAACAGCGTGTAAGCAATATTGCCTTGCCGCAGGCGCAACACAAGGCAACATCGCCTGCACGCAAACCGTTAGTTGGGTTGTTTTAATAAACTTAGTATAAAACATGAATAAAATTGAACTCGAAACATGAGTTGCAATAAATATTCCAATTCAACTTTATGTTTGCATTTATGGAACTACAATTGGATCGAAATTTTTGGAACGAGCGTTATCGAAGTGGAAATACTGCTTGGGATTTAGGCGCAGTGAGTCCGGTTTTTTTGCCCCTCATCCAACAGTTAACAAATCATCAAATAGCCATTCTCATCCCCGGGGCCGGCAATGCTTATGAGGCTGAATATCTTGCTGATCAAGGGTTTCAGGATATTACTGTCTTGGATATCTCCGAAGAGGTTTGTGAACGACTTCATACTAAATGGAAGAATCAGCCTTGTATGAAGGTGTTGTGCACAGATTTTTTCACCCATCAGGGGCAGTATGATTTAATTTTGGAACAAACTTTTTTTTGCGCCATAGATCCGGCTTTGCGTTCTCAATATGCGGACCGGATGTTTCAACTCCTCAAACCGAATGCATTGTTGACAGGTGTGTTGTTCAATAAGGTATTCGAAGGCGGACCTCCATTTGGTGGAAATCCGGATGAGTACATGGCTTATTTTAAACCCTATTTCGAAATTGAAATATGGGAGCCTTGTTTAAACTCGGTAGCACCACGTGCAGGCGCAGAATGGTCTATCGCCTTACGAAAACCTACCTAGCATCGTCATGGTCTTTTCTTTTGATGTTGATTTACCCGCCTTTCGATCACTGCAAGCAGACCCTCTCTGCATTGATCATCCATAAGTTGCCAAAACATCATGCCCCCCAATTGCTCCTTCAGGGCATAGTCTGTTTTTCGTAATACCGATTCTTCATTGTCGTAAGTGGCCAATAGTCGTCTTTTTAAATGAATGGCATAAGGAGCTTGTGCAGCCGTATCCCAATATTGAATAAAGCCTTGTTGAATACCAATGGAATCTTTCGCATTTCGGTAAGAGAAGGAATGATCAAAACGGCCGGGTTGGTAGAGGCCCACAGGTGCACCTTCTTGTATCGCAAAATATCGACCATAAAAAGCGGCACCAATAATTAGTTTATCACGCGGTACTCCTTTGCGAATCAAACTTTTTACAGCATGGTCTGTTGATTCTGTTTGTCGATCAGTACTGAATAATGGTGTGTGATGTCCACTGGATGTACTATACCCATGTACCAAATCATAGCTCATGATATTGATAAAATCTGTATAGGGTAAGATCGAAATCCAATCGATTGAAGAATCAATATATTTGGTGAAACCACCTGCCGCAAAACTGATTTCAAACGGTGGAGGATTGTACAGCCGAATCACCTTGAGTAATTCAGTAAAATGTTCGCGGTCTGCAGCCTCGTAATGATAGCCGGGAACACCGGCAATAGCAGGGTATTCCCAATCTAAGTCAATTCCATCGGTTTGGAAATGCTGACTGATAGCTCTTATCGATTGGGCAAATTTTTTTCTGCCTGCTGCATTGGAGAAACCTGCTGAACAAAACTGGCAGCCACCCCACCCTCCGAGCGATAAGATCACCTTGAGTTGTGGTTGCCTTTTTTTCATACCAATCATGCGTTGAATGATGAGACTATCTTCCTCATTGCGAATCCAAAAATCACCCTCCTTAAAATCACCGAAACAAAAAATGAGATGCGTTAATTTTTCAACATCAATACTATCAACCCTTTGCAGTGGTCCGGCAAAATATCCAATAATCCGAAATGGTCTTGCTTGGGAATATTCAGAATGACCTGCTAATAAAAAAAACATGAAAAGGAAAAATATCGGAAATCGCATCATGGAGTTTGAACTTGCAATGTAGGGCAAACTAAATAGAATGAGACCATTGCAAAAGTCATTTGGCAAAAAAATTCAAAGTAACGCAGAAATTTGAAGCCAAATGATTTAGCCAATTATTTTTGATCGTTTTGCAATGGTCTCAGAAAAGGAAGAATCCTCAGTCGAATTATTACTCGTTAAAAGATTGGTACATACTCCACGAATATGCCGACTATTTTGATTGGGTTTAGCGCCTTACTTTTGCCACATGATTTATCATGTTATAGGCACCATGAGCGGGAGTTCCATGGATGGGTTGGATATTGTGCATTGTACATTTGAAGAAATAGGCGGACAATGGTCTGTGCAAGTAAACCACGGTGAGTGCGTTCCTTTTAGTGAAACATGGAAAAATGAATTACCCAATTTGACCAGTCTGAGTGGCTTGCATTTGATGCTAAGGCATAGTGCTTTTGGCAGATGGATGGGTGAGGCGATTCATCAGTTTATTGAAAAAAATAATTTCACCCATCGCGTGCATTTGATAGCTTCTCATGGTCATACCGTATTTCACGAACCAAAGCAGAACATGACATTTCAGTTGGGCGAAGCATCGGCCATTACAGCGCAAACGGGAATTCCGGTGGTGAGCGATTTACGCAATATGGATGTGGCGCTGGGTGGGCAGGGAGCACCTATTGTACCCATTGCCGAAAAATATTTATGGAAGGAAGAAAAACTTTTATTGAATATCGGTGGGATCTGTAATATCAGTTCGAATCAATCCAATCAGTTTATAGCCTTTGATATTTGTCCGGCTAACCGGGTTCTCAATGCCTTGGCTGCTTTCATGGGCAAAGAATATGACGACCAAGGAAACATAGCTCGAAGCGGCCAACTGAATGAGGTATTATTGGCAACGCTGAATGCATTGCCGTACTTCGATGGTTTGGCTCCCAAATCCCTGAACAATGAATTTGGGATTCAAACAGTAGGGCGCATTCTTTCAGAGTCCGGACTAAACATTCCGGATCAGTTAAAAACCTATACCGAACATATAGCCTTGCAAATTGCTCGCGCCATTCGCGACAATCAATTGCTGACTGATGAGGTCGGACGAATGATGATTACCGGTGGAGGTGCCTGGAATACTTATCTGATTGAACGAATCACTGCCCATTTGAATGACTTGAAAATACATGTATTTATTCCGGATGAAAATACCATACAATATAAAGAAGCGATTGCAATGGCATTGATTGGGGTTTTACGCTGGCGTGAAGAAAACAATGTGCTTTGTAGTGTAAGTGGGGCTTCCCGCGACAGCATAGGCGGTGCTTTATGGATGCCTTAATGAGCAGGGGAATGTTGTTTGACAATACCTTTTAACTCATTTAATTTCATCAATGCTTCGACGGGTGTGAGTGAATTAATTTCCACATGCTCAAGGATTTCTTTAATACGTTTAAGGTCCTCAGCCAAGCCATCAAAAATATTGAGTTGAAAATTTTGAGTCGGTATTTTTTTGAGTTGTTTGGTGACCTTTTCACTCAGGTTTTTTTCCTCTAACTGGCCTAAAATTTCATTGGCTCTTTCTACCAGCGATACAGGCATGCCGGCCATTCTGGCGACATGAACCCCAAAGCTATGGGTACTGCCACCGCGGGCTAATTTACGCAGGAAAATAATTTTATTGCCGACCTCTTTATGGGTAACATGGTAATTGCAAATCCGATCAAATTTATTTTCTAACTCATTTAATTCATGATAATGTGTCGCAAACAAGGTGAGGGGTTGTTGTGCATGCTGATGCAAATATTCGGCAATACTCCAGGCAATGCTGATACCATCGAATGTTGAAGTTCCGCGGCCAATTTCATCCAAAACAATTAAACTGCGCGCACTAAGATTGTTCATGATACTGGCGGTTTCATTCATCTCAACCATAAAAGTACTCTCACCACCACTTAAATTGTCGGAGGCCCCCACCCTGGTAAAAATTTTATCTGTTAGGGGGATAGAAGCGCTTGTTGCAGGAACAAAACTGCCTGCATGGGCCATCAGGGTGATTAAAACCGTTTGTCGCAGGAGTGCACTTTTACCACTCATATTTGGGCCGGTAATAATGATGATTTGTTGTTCGTCTTTGTCCAGGCTCACCGAATTGGACACATAACTTTCGCCAACGGGTAAATGACTTTCAATCACCGGATGTCGTCCATCTTCGATGTAGAGTTTGTAACCATCATGTACAACTGGACGACGGTATTGATACTTGAGCGCATTACCGGCAAAGCAGGCTATACAATCCAAGCGAGCCACCAAATTGGCATTGAGCTGAATGGCTTGAACATATTCCATCAAATCGAGTAAGAGACTTTCGTAGATACGCGTTTCTATGGCCAGAATTTTCTCCTCTGCACCCATAATTTTTTGTTCGTACTCCTTTAGCTCAGGGGTGATATAACGTTCGGCATTGGCGAGGGTTTGTTTTCGAATCCAGGTTTCTGGCACCTTATGTTTGTGGGTATTGGTCACTTCCAGATAGTATCCAAACACGTTATTGAAAGAAATTTTTAAAGAAGGGATGCCGGTATTTTCAATTTCACGTTGTTGAATTTGCAATAAATATTCTTTACCGTGTGAAGCCAGTTGCCGGAATTCATCCAACTCAGCATCGATACCAGCTGCAATGAGGTTTCCTTTATTGGCCAGGGCAGGGGCTTGTTCAATGAGTGTTCGTTCAATTTTTTCACGAATACTCACACAAGGATTGAGTTGTTCGGCAGTTCTTTGCATCCATCGATCCTGAGCCAGAGTAAGTTTTTGTTTGATTTCCTGCACACCCAGCAAACCTTTTGCTAATTGTTGAACTTCACGGGGTGAAATTTTTTTCATAGGAATTCGCGCCACGATGCGTTCAATATCTCCAATTTGACGAATTTGTTGCACCAGGAAGGCTTTTACGTCAGGCTCCTTGATTAAATATTCAGTGGCATCCAGTCGCTCATTGATTTGTTGGATATCTTGCAACGGAAACAAAATCCAGCGTTTGAGCAATCGAGCGCCCATGGGTGAAACCGTTGAATCCATCACTTTGAGTAGAGAATGGGATTGGTCGCGATTGCTGTCCAATAACTCCAGGTTTTGAATGGTGAAACGATCCATCCATAAAAAGTCGTCACGGGTAATTCGCTGAATAGAGGTAATATGAGCAAGTTGCTGATGTTCCGTATCTTTTAGATAATGAATGATGGCACCGGCAGCCACGATAGCTTTCGGAATATCGGTAATGCCAAAGCCTTTGAGTGACAGTGTTTGGAAGTGTTGCATCAGGGTTTCCTGGCCATATTGCTCCGAAAAAATCCATTCATCCAAGCGGTAAGTATAGTAGCGAGCCCCAAATTGTTCCTGAAAATAAGATTGTTTGTGTTTTTGATAAATGACTTCTGAGGGTCTGAAGCTTTGTAATAGTTTGTCGATGTATTCTGTATTGCCTTCGGTGCAAAAAAATTCACCGGTGCTGATATCGAGAAAAGCAATCCCATGCATTTCATCTTGTAAATTGATGGCAGCGAGAAAATTATTGGTATTGTTATCGAGTAATTTATCGTTGGTGGCAGTACCCGGGGTTACTAATTCGGTAACACCTCTTTTAACGATGCCTTTGGCCGTTTTAGGGTCTTCCAGCTGGTCACAAACCGCAACCCGATATCCGGCTTTGACCAATTTATGTAAATAAGTTTCGAGCGCATGGTGTGGAAAGCCAGCTAGTTCAGAAGATGATGCTGCACCATTGTTTCTTTTTGTGAGCGTGATGCCTAAAACAGCGGAGGCAACAATGGCATCCTGCCCGAAGGTTTCATAAAAATCGCCTACACGAAACAGCAATACCGCATCGGGGTATTTGCTTTTGATGGCATTGTGCTGCTGCATCAGGGGCGTCTCGGAAGTTGTTTTTGCCATGTCCCGCGAAGTTAAGAACGAATGCGCATCCGGAATAACTCAATTTTGTTGTTCAGAAATTAAGTCATTGAAACCAGCTGACCACCATAAGCCCGGCCTTAACTGGCACCCCATCATTTTTTCGAGAACAAGCGGAGTGGGATACTTTCTTTTTTGCCGGATTTATGTTCAAATTCGATGCGATAATCTGCAGGCAATAAATAGTACTTACCATTTTCACCCGCTTTCAACTTATCGCCGATTAAATGAGCCGATGACTTTGGAATGTCCATTTGCAGATTCATTTGATTAAACCCTTTTTCGGCCTGCAATGGAATGGTTTTAAGTACTTTATTTTTAACGTTCAACAAACGCATGGTTACACTTGTTTTTTCAGCAACAAAATACGTGATTTGAATACTGTCTTCCTGAGCGGGTTGATAAGCTGAATATTGTTTACCCCATGTTTCACGATAACGGATAGAGTCAATGGTAAACACATACAAATCTTTGTTCTTGATTTCTGGATATTTTCTGAGTGTGCTTAATGAACTTTTGAACAAGGAACGGCCATGAGTACCCAGAATAATTTCGGAACTTCCTTCATGGATTCGTAAATCATGAATGGCCACCCGTGGTAATTGACTCGCCCAGGCCATAAAAGTAGTACCGCCATCAAATGACACATATAAACCATTGTCGGTTCCTACATACAATATTTGTTCGTTTGTCGGATCTTCCCGAATCACATTGACAGGTTCATGGGGTAAAGTTGCACTTAAATCTTTCCAGTTAAGCCCATAGTCATCACTGCAAAATACATAAGGCCTGAAATCATCATTGCGATAACCATTTAAGGTTGCGTATACCCGCGAAATTTTGTGTTTACTGGCGATAACCCGACTCACCCACAAATCCTGGGGAAGACCATTGGAAATTTTTGTCCAGGTATAACCCAAATCTCTACTCAAATGAATAAACCCATTATCTGATCCAGCATAAATCAATCCAAATTGAAGTGGACTTTCTGAAATACTACTCAAGGTTCCATAAGGAACATTTCCTTTGAGTTTAGTTGGAGCCAGATCCTGACTATAAGATTCGGGTTTTTCTCCTTTTTGCAAAGAGCGGTGAAATTGATTGGACCCCAAATAAAATACATCCTGTTGATGTCGACTTAAATGAATGGGGGTTTGCCAGTTAAAACGATATGCTTTTTGTCCGATTTGATGAATAGGTTTAACATCCACATACTCATTGCTGGTTTTATTCAGGCGCATATAGTTGCCAAACTGGTATCCCAGATAAACGGTATTATTATCACGGGTATCTACTTCAACCTGCATACCATCACCGCCGCCCAATTCTTTATACGCATAGGCCCCACTTTGGTGCCATCCGGTATTTTCTTGATGATTTGATGGTCCTACCCACGTGCCATTGTCTTGCAATCCTCCATATACCTGGTAGGGTTTGTTTTCATCGGTTTGGATGGCATAGAACTGCCCGACCGCTGGATTATTGGCTTTGTACCAATGTGTTCCGGCATCATAGGTGATATTGACCCCGCCATCATTTCCGGTAATCATGTGTTGATCATCGGCAGGATTGATCCAAATACGATGGTAATCCGGGTGGCAATTATCGCCATCAATTTGTTTGAAGGTTTTACCACCGTCGGTTGACTGAATCAGCGGATAACCTGCTAGCAATACTTTTTCTGGATTTTGTGGTGATACGGCTACGGTTCCAAAATAGTATCCATACGTAAAATGAACACCTTCGAGCGGTTTATCATGGGTTTTGGTCCAGGTTTTACCACCGTCCTGAGTGCTATATAATTCTGCTCCACAAACAGGGGTATCAAATAAGCTGGCATCTGCATCTGATAAATACCAATCGGCCACATCTGTTACGGAATATTCTTTTTTAAGGATACTTTCTTTCACGCTTTCTGCGGTATATTGATCGGGATAACCTTTATCGCGTAAAAATGATTCCAAATTTTTATTGTCGATTTTCAGAAACGTTTCACGACTCATTTTTTGGAGTTCTCGGGCGTCCAGTTTTTGTTCGCTTTCTTGGGGTTTATCCTGATGATTGTTATTATCCATCACAGCATATAATTGAAGCGGGTTTTTTTCGCAAATGGTCAAACCAATGCGCCCAACCCCTTCATTTTCCGGAAAGCCATTTTGACCGTTGGTAATTTTTTTCCAGTTTTCTCCGGCGTCTGTGCTTTGGTAGATGCCACTACCAAGTCCACATCCATTAAAGTGCCAGGCTTTTCGGGTACGTGTCCAAGAGGCTGCGTATAATATATCCGGTTTGTCAGGATGTATGATGAGGTCAACACAACCGGTGGTATCATTCACGAAAAGTGTTTGTTTCCATGTTTTACCTCCATCGGATGTTTTGTAAATTCCTCTTTCGGGATTGGGGGTGTACAAATGGCCCAATACTGCAACCCATGCCTCGGCACTATTGCGCGGATTAAGTATAATTTTACCGATATGATGACTTTCTTCGAGCCCGAGATACTTCCAGGTTTTACCGCGGTCTGCACTTTGATACAAGCCTGTACCTGCATAAGAAGAACGGGATGAATTCACTTCGCCTGTACCTACCCAGAGTAAATTATTTTTCCAGTCCATAGCCATATCACCAATGGTTAAAGTCGCCTCCTGATCAAAAACAGGTGATAGGGTTAAGCCGTTATTATTGCTGTAAAACACTCCGCCACTGGCATAAGCCACAAAAAATTCATGCGGATTTTGTGGATTCACTTCCAGGTCTGTCACGCGACCACTCATCACGGTTGGACCGATATTGGTAAACGGCAAACCCTGAAGCAGTGATGGATGAGTTTTTAAAAGCTGATAAGATTCGATGCGTTGTTTGCCCGGTGTTTGCGCCAATGAAAAAAAAGAAAATAGGGCAAAAGTGAAGGTGAGCAGCTTGGTATACATTGGAAAGATTTGTTTCGCGAAAGTAATGCATTCGATGCAGGGATAAAACATTTTGACAGGAGGTGAAATGCACCTGAGGTGCAAGATGCTTAACTACAATTTAAGCAGCTTGCTTATATTTACAGCATGAGTGCTTCTTTAAAAGTCAGGATGCTGATTCGGCAAATGATGTTGGGTATCATTTTTTTATTGTTACAAGTTTCAATGCTCCATGCCCAGAAAAAAAAGAATTCTGTTGCAGTAAAAATTCCGGACACACAAATCGTAAGTTATGAAGTATTGGAAAATGGAGATACGATCAACCGTACGGACAGTAAAAAACAAAAGCAGGGTAAATGGTTGATTACCACCGAAGGGCGTTATGGCGAAGAAGGGTTTCACGCATTCGGGGAGTTTAAAAATAACATCCGACAAGGCAAGTGGGGCAAGTACGATTTGCATGGGCATATACAGGCTGAGGAACATTATAAAAATGGGTTACTGGATGGTGAAGCCAGATATTATTCCAATGGATATTTGTATTGTGTTGGAAATTATCTGGCCCTCAGTGCGAAATATGAACATGATAGCATCATGGTTGAAGATCCAAAAACCGATGAATGGAGAATGGTTGTTTTGAGGGCTGATCGTGGAAGTGTTCGACATGGTTTTTGGACCTATTATCAAGCACCTTCCATGAAAGTGACCAAAGTACTCGAGTATCAGGCAGATGAAATCATCTATGAGAAAGAATATGGATTGAGTCAAATCGACAGTACCTATATCCAACAACGTATGAAAGCCTGGCCACATGTCACCAATAAACCGATGCCGCAGGTTTGGTATTACGAAAAACGAAAGAAGCCTGTTAAGTACACGGATATTCCTGACGACACACAGTATGTAACACCGAATGTGCGACGCAGACACCCATAGTACTTAATAATAAAGTAGATAAAATATCCGTATTTATATGCCTTACATTTTTTCCAACACAATCACAATCTTGTTAAAGTCGGCCGCTGCATTAATCACTTTCACATACTCCGGATAGGCCGACATGGGGGTGAAATTTTCATGATAGATTTCAAAACAATTCACCGTTAAAAGATTCCCTTCAATCTTGTAGGTGGATGAAAATTTGCAGGATTCTTTGCCATTGTTCATTGCTACAAAATTCATGTTGAGTTTATCCAGATTATTCGCTTTATAACCATCCGGGATGGTGACTTTGATCACACGGGTATATTGATGTTGATTTGGAATTTCGAGATCAAATTTTCTTTCTTTTTCCTGATACATCTCTGCCTGCCGGCCAATGAGTTCGCCAATTTTAAACAAGTATTTATTCCCCGCTTTTTCAATATTATTGGTTGTATGCATCGTTGATCGAATTACAAGCGGTTTTTGTTGCTGTAAGCTACGGTAATCATGATTTTCGTATTTTAAGTTTTCAATCTTTTCATCTTTTTCGCTGATTCGAATCATTTCCTTCACCGCATCATCTCTTTTTTCATTCTCTAAAAAAACCAACGCGGGCAATACTTCTACCTCATTGTGACCGGCAAAATGATTGATCATTTCAATATGAGCTGTGTCCATGTCCGGGTTAAATCGAACGCTGACATCGTGGTTGTGATAGTTTTTGTCGGGAGTTGTGGAAGGTAGTTTGCGTTTTTCTGCGCTGGCGGTCGCAATGTCGCCCAATTTAATCACTTTTACATGCATGGCCGTATTGGATTCCCAGCTTGCAGGAAACAAGGGGATGCGGTACAAAGGTTGGTTTACGGCCATATATGTTTTAATATCCGGAAAGTACATATAACACTCTTTGAGGTTCTCTACATTCACCATACTATAATCGAAAGGTTTCTCGAATCGGCTGGTTGTATATCCGATTTCGAAAGGAATATTTTCAATGCTGAAGAGGAGTCCGAATAAACGTTGAATGCCAAATTCTTCCGTTACTTTATTTTTTAAAATAAATTCGATGGTATTGGATTTATCATCAGGTATATATTCTTGCTGGATAAAATTGGTTTTCACAAAATGTTCAATCCATTCGATTTTTTCCTGAGGGGTATTACATTTTTTATACTCTCTCTGATCCAATAATTTTTTACCTGCTTTTTTATCTTTATCGTCAAAGGAGGTAAAATTATTGTGGATGTTTTTCGATAAATCGTCCCAACTGTATACACGGATTCCTTGTCCTTTGTCAGCTAAATTATAAGCCAGTATGTATTCTGCTCTGGCAAAATGGGGGAAATAGGTCGCATACTTTTCTTCTTCCAGTCCTTCCAGATTTGAGGCTGAGGCCACAATACAATTTTTTCCGTTCACTAATGTATCCTTACTCACGACAACCCCATTGTATCCTTTTATTTCAAACACCAATGCTTCCGGAGCCACCAATTCAAAACGATTCAATACTGTAGGAATGGCATCTTGTAAAGTAATGGTTCCAATCTCGCGGTAACGTTAATTGCCCAGAAACACATACAAGATTTCTGATCCATATTCTACAACTTCCAACGCAAATATTTTTTCTATGCCACCTTCATCATTATTTACATCTTTAAAGGCATCCGGTTTTAACTCAATCACTTTTCCTTGTGGCGTAATGGTGCGAGCTTTAACCATGAGAATGGGTGAATTGGGGTTATACCCGATTTTTACTTTATTGTACATTTCAATCCCTTTCTCGTCATTCACCCTTACAATTTTATGTACCCGGCGGTTGAGTGTGACATCTTCTTTGCCAATCACAACTTCCATCTGAATATCTTCTAAAATGATAATTGCACTTTCCTTTAAAAATTTTTCGTTCTCAATTTTATGAAGTTGTGGTTCCCCGGCCCAGTCCATATTTAATACCTGAGATTGTGCATAAAATGATAGTAAGGTGAGGGTAATGAAAAGGGTTTGTTTCATGAGCTTTCGTTTCAATGTCTGGTAGTGTTGAATCTCAAATGTAACCAATATGTACAGAGAATCATCATATGGATGTTAAAGCTAAACCAAATTCAAACGATTGTATGTTGTGATTTTTAATTTTTTTCAATGACTTTCCAGGTATTCGGGTTATCGATTCCGTATCATTCGTATTGAATGAATGCCACTCCAATCATTCTAGATATCATCTATTGTTTGGTTTTGTGAGGGCTCGTACCCAAAGCCCGCCCAATAGAATAAATACGGTGAAATAATAATATCGAAAGGTCATAGGACTGAACCAGAAAAACAGAAAAATGAACATGGTTAAAAACACCAATAAATAGTCTTCAACCGGAACCCGAAGTTTTGATCGAAAGCCAATTAAACCAATCAACATCAACAAAAGCATTACGCCCCCTTGGATGATTCTGGTTTTTTGTACGGCCTGCGGACCATCTTCCGGGAAAAATGCATTAAAATAAATGAGCACACTCTTCCCATATGTTGCATTCCATCCGGCTGGAATACGCTCACTTATGTCCATAAAATCATTCACCGCACATTGATTGTGATATTCAATTCCTTGTAAAAAGAATGATGGGTCTTCCCATAAAAAAGGCAGTATGTAAATACATATGATTGCTGTAAGGGGGATTGAAAAAATGCGCATGGTTTGCCTGAATCCCAATGCCTGCCAAAGTAAAATACCCGCCAGAGGTATCCAAAATATAAGGGTAAAACGCGATAGTAATGCCAATGCAATACCTACACCAAGCAGAAAATGATTACGAACCAATAAGGCGGTAACAATGATCAGATAATATCCTCCAATGAGCATCTCCGGACTAACGCCTAAATCCTCTTTTAAAAATAGAATGTGAAACCAAAGAACACCGGCCGGCATGCAAGTCATTAGATAGGGTTGAATGCCAGTAATGCTTATTTTTCTTGTTTGGTATAAATAAACCAAAGCGCAAATCACAAAAATCAAATAGGCCCCCCAACGAACATCCATATGTAAAGATTGTCCAATGCCCATGGGTAACCAATGTAGCGGCATATAAACAGGAAATGGATGCCAAGCTAAATCTGGAAATGGGTGATAGGGTGTTAGGTGCTGCGAAAACCGTTCGAACTGATAGCTCAATTGTTGAATCACATCGGAGTTCGGTGTAGGAAGCGGAAAGCTATGCCAAATTTTACGGAGTTCTTCAACAGGACTCAACAAAGCCAAAATACCGAAGAGAAAAGGCCATCTGGATCTGCTTGCCGGCTGAATCGTCAAAGGATAAAATGGAATCATGCGCCAAGCCATCACGCCTATGAACAAACCCGCAATGAGTAAAAAAACTGGTGCAAGAAATACACCGAATAATTCGACCCCACATAAAAACAGCATCGCAAAAATTACAATGCATTCACTTATTGCCCAAAGTCCATTGTATTTGGCCAAATCCCTTTGAGAGGTCGAGGGGCTCTTTGAACTAAATTTCGATACAAACATTCTTGGCTTCAGTAAAGAATCTTAAGGCATCCCACCCCCCTTCCCGGCCTACACCGCTGTTTTTTACGCCTCCAAACGGTGTTCGTAGATCACGAAGTAACCAGCAATTGATCCAGACAATGCCCGCTTGCAAGTTTACCGCCATCCGATTGGCTTTAGAAATATCTTGGGTCCAAACGGTAGCCGCTAAACCATAATCCGTGCTATTTGCTAATTCAAGTGCATGTGCTTCTGTATCAAAAGGTTGAAGAGTGACCACAGGTCCAAAAATTTCTTCGCGATTTGTTTTGCACTGAGGCCCAAGTCCTTCGATCACCGTAGGTTCTATAAAATAACCATTTGCACAACGACCTTCCGGGTGAACAGCTTTGCCTCCAATTAGTACTTTACCGCCTTCTTCTTCCGCAATTCGAATACAGTTTAATATTTTTTCGTAGTGCAGATTGCTTACAACTGCCCCTTGTTTGGAACTTTCTTCCATCGGGTCACCTACTTTGAGTTGTTGTACCTTTTCGATAAAGGCCGCTTTAAATTTTTCATAGATACTGCGTTCAATCAGAATCCGACTTCCGCATAAACAAATTTGTCCCTGATTAGAAAATGAGCTCTGTACGGTGGTGCGCAACATTTTTTCCCAATCACAATCTGCAAAAATGATATTGGGATTTTTTCCACCGAGCTCGAGGGATAATTTCTTAAACTGTGGTGCAGCAAGGGATGCAATTTGCGCCCCCGCTCTGGTACTTCCGGTAAAAGAGATGGCTTTTACATCCGGATGAGCAACAATTGCACTTCCACATTGTGGTCCATCTCCATGCAGGATATTTAGCACACCTGCAGGAAGTCCGGCTTCATTACAAATTTTAGATAATAAAAAGGAACTCAAGGGAGTTACCTCACTGGGTTTTGCAATTACACAATTGCCGGCAGCTAAAGCCGGCGCAATTTTCCAGGTAAATAAATACAAGGGTAAATTCCAGGGCGAAATACATCCAACGATGCCCAGTGGTTGTCGCATGGTATAATTAATGGCCTTGTCTTCCATCACATGACTTTCGGTTGAAAAGTGCAGAATTCCGGTTGCATAAAATCTGAAGTTGGATGAAGCTCTCGGAATATCCACGCGTTTGCTAAGCCATAAAGGCTTTCCATTATCGGTGCTTTCAGCCAAGGCCAATTCGTCCAGATGTTCATCAATTAAATCTGCAATGCGATTCAGAATTCGGAATCGCTCTTCCGGTTTACTGACGCTCCATGCGGGAAAGGCTTTTTTAGCAGCGGCTACAGCATCATTCACATCATCCTGATGGCTATTGGGTATTTGTCCGAATTTTTCGGCAGTAGCAGGATTGATATTATCGAGATAAGTTTTGGAACGAGGTTCGCGAAAGTCTCCTCCGATATAATTTTGGATATAGGTGTAATTACTCAAATTCATGGTATCCAAAGATATGAAATCTTGCGCAGGTGCAGTAGTCATTTGGCTGGATAGATAAACGGAATTATCTTGTAACATAATTTGATCGTTATGCAATTACCAATCAGTGAGTTTTTAAAATCACAAAGTTTGACTTCCATTGCTTGTTTGGATGAAGAGGGGGCTCCCCATAGTTTTACGGCTTATTACTATTATGATGTATCCAAGCAACGGCTTTTGTTTAAGTCGTCCGGCACAACCCGGCACGAAAAGTATTTTCGAAAGAACCCAAAAGTTTCCGGAACCATTCATCCCGATCAAATTTCTAAACTTCATTTGATTGGGGCGCAATGGAGGGGAGAGGTGAACAATCCCAATGAATTTTCCATCGTCTTCGAAGCGACTGCCATGTTTCATACAGCACATCCGGGGGCTATCATGATTCCGGGGTTGGTTTGGATCATCCATTTGGAAGAGGTAGAGTTCACTGATCATCATTTAGGGATTACACCTAAGTTGAAATGGTGTCGGCATGAATAGTGTTTTTTTAAGGCTTTGAATCCGTAGTTTGAAATAAGTCTATTTCATAGTCAACTTGAAAAACTTTGTGGGACCAGCTTGCCTTGTACCTTCTTGTGCAATCAGTTCAAGAATGTTCTGCTTTATTTTAGCTCTTTACATTCCTGCCAAATGATATCACAATGCCATGAGACTATTGCAAAAGTCATTTGGCAAAAAAGTTCAAGGCTTTTTGAATTTTTAAGTATTG
>DAIRSC010000021.1:0-16663 GCA_036804585.1 Chitinophagaceae bacterium | reverse complement strand
CTTTTTTATCGAAGAACTGAACAAAGGCTCCATCACTCTCGAACAAATCAATCAAATCACCCACAACGAAGATGCTTATTACAAAAAGCTCATCGAAATGCGGCAGATTTATTTTAACAGTGATTTGCGTAAAACTTACGACAAGGAACTCATTCACGAATCATCACGTTATGTCACCAAAATGAATGAGCTGCATAATTCGGCAGATGCTGTTCGTTTTAAATGCGTGGAATCGTTTAACAGTACAGAATTGTATTACGTATTGGTGTATGGCAGCGACGACCTTTACACCAGTAGTTTTCTGGGTTGTTACAATCGCCTGATGACTCGCATCAAACCCAAAAGTGGTTACGAATTTTTGCAGTCGGTTGGTAAAGATAAATTCCGCACCTTTCTCCGACTCTGCGCCAATTACAATACCATTGGCTCTTTTTTGGGTACCATGAAAGATTCCAGTAAAAATGATTTGATGAGCGAATTTGTTTCGAATCTCGACAATACCCGGGAAGGAGATCTGGAAGGTGCAACGGATGTGGCCAACTCATTCGGTAGTATCACCGATTCCAACCTCATGAAAAACATTGTTGAAACCATCCGACTCAACCGCGAGGAGGATAGTATGCAAAACAATGTGAAAGGTTTTAAGATCTACGATATCCTCTATGCCATGCTCACCTATAGCAGTGATTCACTCACCAAAAAGCTTGGCATACCGCCCATTACAATCATGCCGTATAACCAACTGATTAACGACAGCGGTGAGGTTGTTCAGCAAGTATTTTTTTATGGCGATACTGATGGCAAAGGCGTTTTTAATAGTTTCGTGAATGGTTTTGGCGCCCCAAACTGGAAAGTGAAACGCAGCGAAAACTGGGTTACCATCAGTAGCATCAAAGGAAAGCCGGTAGTTATTTATTGTAATGTGCCCCACGATGAACCCAATGATGAAATGGCTCAAAATGCCTTGCAGGGGTTTTTAGATTCCAGCGATATTGCGCCCACGGTGATCATACATCGCGGACATAGTTATCATCTTTCCACCACCCTCGATCACATCAATTACCGCCACAAAGTGGTTATTTTAGGGGCTTGCGGAGCTTATCAGAATTTATCGGCGGTACTGAGCCAAAGCGAGGATGCACATATTGTATCCACCAAACAGATTGGTGTAGGGAAAATCAACGGACCGATTATTCGCGTTTTTAATCAACGTTTACTCGAGGGCAAGGATATCAATTGGGTAGAAATGTGGGCTGAATTATCCAAACAATTCAGTTCGGGCGAAATGAAGCAACTCTTCGATGATTATGTGCCTCCCTTTAAAAACATGGGCGCTCTCTTCTTAAAAGCCTACCGACGCAGCGGTATTGCTAACGAGGCGATGGAATAATTTTTCGCTCCCGTAAAATCTCTTTCAGGGTATTGATGCTCACCCCGGCATAATCCATGCTGGTATCAGGTGTTTCAAAATGCATGGCAAAGAAATACGGACGGTAATTTACCTCATCCTGCTTGGTGAGTATTCCTTTTTGTTTTTCAATACGCTCTACAAAACCAACAATCCAAGCTTGTATACGCTGGCTATTCATAGTGTTCCCTGTTTTATAATACAGTTTATAACTGGCACTATCTTCACGCAACATCAAACTGCGAACAATGCGATGTGAGCGCTGCGAAAAAGGCAATTTGTCGAAATACAATTTTTTCATCAGACCTACTTGTTCATCCGGACTGATTTGCAAGGTATCATTGAGCCAAAACTGATCAATCGCTCCGCCGATGAGTTTGTTACCATAACGAATGGTGTCAATCCATCGTTGCATCTCGGTGCGCCCAATACGCCGCGCCAATTCCTGATAATAAGGTAGACAACTTACTTCAAATGCTTCCCGCATATTCATGTCCTTATTCCAGCTTTCACGACGAATTTGACCATCCCAGGGAATCATCAGTTTTTCATCTTTGGCAATATTGGTTTCCAGCGCTATCAAAGAGTTCACAATCTTAAAGGTGGATGCCGGAGAATATCGCTGACTACATCGATGTAAATTATACAGCAAAATCTGGTCGTGACTGTTATCGGAAAGTTCAAAACAGGCTGAATCAATACCCTGATTTTTAAAAATTGTCCCCCATTGGTTTTGTTCCATAACATTATCTCTTTGGCAGGCAAACAACCCCAAACTCATGACCAATAACAATAATCCGTTTTTCATGGCGCAAAGGTAAGGGGCAATCGAGCTTGGCAAAATCAAAATTTACAATAGGATTCATACAAATGTGATAAATCTCTGCATGGAGAATTCAGCTTGGCATATGTTCATTTCCTGAGTGCCTCCATTACCTTTGCACACATGTCACAGGAAAGAACGGAAATATCTTCATTGGGCGAATTTGGCCTGATCGATCACCTCACCCGCAACAACGAAATTCGCAATGCCTCTACCTTACTCAGTGTGGGCGATGATGCGGCTGTTATTGATTCATTCGGTAAACAACTCGCAATCAGCACCGATATGTTGGTGGAAGGGGTTCATTTCGATCTAATGTATACTCCCCTCAGGCACCTCGGATATAAAGCCGTGGTGGTAAATCTCTCTGACATTTATGCCATGAATGCCGAACCCGGCCAAATCACTGTGAGCATGGCCATTTCTAATCGATTCAGTGTAGAAGCCCTTGATGAAATTTATGAAGGTATCCACCTAGCCTGCGAACGATACGGCGTGGACCTGGTTGGCGGCGATACGACCACCTCTCTCAAAGGACTCATTATCAGTATCACAGCCATTGGCGAACTGGCCGACAATCAGTTTGTGACCCGGGCAGGGGCAGAAATCAATGATTTAATTTGCGTGAGTGGTAATTTGGGTGCTGCCTATATGGGCATGTTGATTCTGGAAAGAGAAAAAAAGATTTTCCGGGAAAACCCGAATGTTCAACCCGATTTCGATCAGCAACAATATGTGCTGGAACGTTTTCTGAAACCGGAAGCCCAACGCGAAACCATTCAATTTTTGCGAGAGAAAAGCATCCTGCCCACAGCCATGATTGATATCAGCGATGGCCTAAGTTCGGAACTACATCATATATGCCGACAAAGTAAACTGGGTGCCCTGATTTATGAAGAGAAATTACCCATTCATGAGAATACCCGTCAAATGGCCGAAACCTTTGGCATCCCCGCCACAACCTGCGCATTAAACGGCGGTGAAGATTACGAACTGCTCTTTACCGTAAATGCTGCTGCATTTGCCAGCATCAGCACCTGCCCCTGGATATCAATTATCGGACATGCCTGCGCTGCTGAAGAAGGAATCAAACTTATTACCACCGCCAATAATAAAGTAGCTATTCAGGCACAAGGCTGGAATCCGCTGGCGGTGTAGTTTGAAACACCTTTCTATTTCCCACTCAAAATCTGATTATACTTCGCCTGATCACCCAATACTTGGGTAGCCGCCGCCAACTCCGGGTCGCTCTGTAATAAATTTTCAATGCGGCCCTTTTGAAAATAATAACGTGAAATAATTTCTTCCTGTAAGGCTAGTGTCACCTCCTTGCGATGCTTCATCAGGTCTTGCTTTTTATCGGCAGCAAGGGCTTTGCGCAGATTTTCATAATCGACTTTGATGGCCTGAAAATAATTTTCTTTTTCAGATACTTCCTTGAACTTACTCAGCAATTCTTCTGCACGGGTTTCGTACGAATAATCTTTGCCTTCCAGCCAGGTCACAAAGGCATTAAAATCCGTTTCACTCAGTTGAAAGGATGAGGCCGGAGCAACTGTAGGATGTGTTTTAACGTACTGGGTGGCATATTCAAAAATGAGGGATTTGGCATTCAAAGCAGCAATCACTTTTAAGGCATCTTTGCTTTCTACTTTAATATCCGGATCCACACCACCGCCGTCCATCACGATACGTCCGTTCTTGGTTTTGAATTTGGTTTTAATCGAATCGGGTACATGTCCCACGCTACCATCTTCATTGCGATGCGAATAATCCAACATCTGAATACATCGCCCACTTGGTGTATAGTACTTAGCGGTCGTTATTTTTAGTTTGGCATTGTACACTAAATTTCGGGTGGTTTGCACAAGGCCTTTTCCAAAACTTCTTTGCCCGATTACAATGCCCCGATCGAGATCCTGCAGGGTGCCGGCCACAATCTCTGAAGCCGAAGCAGAATTTCGATTGATAAGCACAACTACCGGCATTTTCTCATCCCATGGACTTCCTGTGGTTTTATACTCCTTATCCCATTCCGCATTCTTACCCTTGGTACTCACCACCAGTTGACTACCATTGATAAACAGATTACACATGTTAACCGCTTCATCAAGCAAGCCCCCGGGATTAAAACGCAAATCCAAAACAACACCCTTCACACCCGGGTTGACCTTTTTTAAACTATCCAATGCACTGCGTACAAAATAGGTGCAACGCTCAGTAAATTGCGACAAACGCACATAGGCATATTCTTTATTGGCACCCACCATTCCGGCGTATGGCACACTACTCACATTGATTTCTTCACGCTTAATGGTTTTTACGCTTTCTTCGCCGGTATAGGCGTCTTTGATTCTGAGTTTTAATTGAGTACCCGGAGACCCTTTTAAAAACTTGCTCACATCATCGATATCTTTTCCCTTGGTACTACGGCCTTCGATTTCAAGAATCAAATCACCTGCTTTCATACCTGCCTTAATCACCGGACTATTTTCATAAGGTTCACCAATACACAGGTAGTCATCTTTTTTACGAATGGTACTGCCAATACCACCGTATTTTCCGGTCGTTTGAAAACGGTAATCTTCAATATCTTCTTCGGTGATATAATTGGTATAAGGATCCAAATCATCCAGCATGGCATCAATGCCTTTTTTCACCACTTTACCCGGTTGTACCGGGTCTACGTAATAACTATTGAGTTCTTTAAATAGGGTATTAAAAATTTCGAGGTTTTTAGAAATTTCAAAATACGATTCACTTTCCGCAGTTTGGGCCTTCAGGAGATGGGCTCCGGGACCGGTGGCAAGAATTAAAAGCAACAGGCATTTCGACAAAAAAGCAACTCTGTTCATGATTTGTTGTTAAGGTTTGCAAGTTAATTCAAAAAAAGTGGAAGCCTGAAAAGCATTCTCACTTGCGGGCTGTTAAAGTATTCAGAAAAGGTGTTTCGGGCTGCGAAACCAATATGGATGTCTGAAAATAATTTGATTGAAAATGGACAAAGTTGATTTGCCTTTTCTGGCTGCGTCCAAATATAAAATTTGGGTTCTAATATCTTATTCATCAGGGTAATGGATCCTCACCATGCCCACCCCAGGGTGCACATCGCAATATTCGGGCAATACTCAGATAAGCTGCCTTAAAAACGCCGTATTTGATAAATGCTTCTCGCGCATATTCGGAGCAGGTTGGCGTATACCTACATTTCGAGACTCCCAAATACGGCGAAATGGCCCCCTGATAAAAACGAATCAGTCCGATAAAGATTGTTTGGATGACCTTCCTCAACATCTACACCAAAATATTATTTTTTAAGACCACCGGCTTGATCGTATGCGTTTCAAATGAGCCGACTGCAAGGCAATCAACTGGGCCGCTTTATTGCCTTTACGCATAACCAGCTTATATTCGGTCGGACTCAAATAAGGCTTGATCAAATCGGCCAATTGATGATCATGTTCTTCCACCCGAAACCATCGGTTCTGATATTCCGTATTGTGTTTTTTATAAATGGCCTCCCACTGTCGGGCTTCCCTTAATTGAAAATAGAAAGCAGTGAGCCCGACAAAATGCCGATGATAAATTTCTGAATGAATCTGACGCAAGCCTAATTCATCCAACGGTTTTTGTGCATGTCGGTTGGTAATAAAATCGCGGCTCATAATCGCCAGCGTTCTGCCCCTATTGATGATGGAACCCCAAATTCGCGGGGCCTCCCCAATCCTGTCGTACGAGGCATTGTTTTTAAACCCCACCACAAAAGCCACTGCCGCACCCAATAACGCGATGGGCAGCCAGAGCAAGACCAACCAAGTCCAACCCAGCAACTTGTAAAGAATGGTCGGTACACTGGCCACAATCAATAAAGCAAAAATATCTCTGCGTGTCCAAAACACGACTTCCTTAAAGCTGTAATGATTTCCGCTATGCATAGAAAAATAGTTGACAAAGATAAAGCCAATTTTGGCAGCGCATCCAAACAACATTTTTCATCAAAATTCTCGCTGTTCGCCGCACACGGTGCCTGGCTGCCATCGGGGCTGAATCTCAACGCAGAAACAAATATTTGGCGAAAAAAAGCATAATGACTTACCAAACTTTTCTTGAATGAACCACTTAAAGTTTTTATGAAAACACTTTACTCCATGGTTTGTGTCCGCACAAATCAAGGGGTTGAGGAAGCGGAGGAACAAAGCGATAGCGAGAGCGGAAAAGAAATGTGAAAACATCTTTCTATTTGTCATCCTCTTTCTATCCTTGATGATGGTTTGTGAGGACCCAGACCATGGGTTTAAAAACAAAAGAATAGAACTTCGAAACGAGAACGCTTCGAAGAACCGAGTATCCTGCATCATCCAATACAATTTTTTTAACAATGTGCAAACCATTACATTTACTGCTTCATGCAACTGAGTTTTGAGGTGTACCGTCATTTGTCCGAAGCACCGGAAATCTGGAAGGATTCCGTAAAACCCGATTCAGGTTTAAGCCAACAACAATTACTGATTTTTGAACAGGCCGGATTAACGCACTTGCGTTTTTTTTATGTCATCACAAAATTTCAGAATGAGGCCATCCTGCTCAGCTATTATCAGCTTTTATCCGTTACACCCGATCATTTTAATTGTCGCGATAAACCCTTTCAGCATCACAGCCTGAATGTGGCCCTTCGTACCGTTAAACCCACTTTGCTGGTAGTGGGTAATTTATTCCGGCATGATACTCCTTTTCAACAATTTATTGGCTCAGCCATTCCCGAATCCGAACAGGGAGCCGTGTTTCAACAAACCTTTGAATACATGCTCGATTTTTGCAAAGCTTCCGGCATTTTTTTAAAAGATGTACATGCCTCCTGGGCACAACATATTTTAAAGGATCCGTCGTACAAACAAATGGAAGAGGATGTGAGTATGGAGTTTAAAGTGCCTACACCATGGCAAGGGCTACTGGATTACGAAAAGCAACTTAAACATAAATACCTGCAGCGGTATCGTAAAATTCGCCAACAACTGAATGGCATCGAAATTCGCGAAATACAAGTCGATGAAATGCAACACCGATCGGCCGATATTTATGCCTTATACTGTCAGGTTAGTGATAAACAACTGGTGAGTATGGGCAAGCTCAATGAAAGGATTTTTGGGCTCATGAAACAAGTTTTGCAGGATAGGTACAAAGTGTTTGGTTGGTTTTTGGACGGCAAAATGGTTGCTTTTTCTTCGGCCATTTTACACGACGGTTTTTACGACATGAATTATATTGGGTTTGATTATGCCGTCAACCAAAGCCATTCCATTTATTTTAATATCCTGTTTCATTGCCTGGAACAAGCCATCCTCAGTAGTTCGCACACCCTCGTATTGGGTCGCACCGCCCTCGAAGCCAAAGCCATTTTAGGTTGTGAACCGGCCTATCAGTATGGCTTTTATAAGCTGCGTCACCCCATCGTGAATTGGTTTTTTAAAAAAGTATCGGCAGGATTCCGCGAACAGATTGGTGAAAAATGGAAAGACCGCCACCCCTTCAAATCGCAGTTTTACAAGGAGGAGAACTTGGTTCAGCAGGCACAACCGAAGGTTACGTCGTAATGAAGTGGGTATGTTTTCATCATCATTTTTACATCGACCTGATTAATGTGTACAATAAAAAAATCCTTTGGGCCTAAGTTATATTCTGGCTGGCGCTGAGGTAATACAAAAAAAACAATTTGGGATTTTTGCCCTTGTTTAACTGGCTGTTAGAATTTTAGAAAGCCGTCCAATTTGCAGACAAGCGAATTGGAGGATGCATCAAAAATGCAACTATCTTTGTGCCCTCAATGCAATGACCATGAATTCCGACATTTTAAACCTACAGCCTCAAGCGCTTTGGAAACATTTTAGTGCCCTGAATGCCGTGCCCCGTGCCTCTAAAAAAGAAGAAAAAGTAATTGCATTTATGCAAGACTTTGCCGGGCGTTTGGGTTTAGACCATGAAACCGATGCGGTTGGGAATGTCATCATCCGCAAAGCAGCGACAGCCGGGATGGAAGATCGGCAGACCATCGTGCTGCAAAGTCATCTCGACATGGTACATCAAAAAAATGCAGATACGACCTTTGATTTTGACACCCAGGGTATAGAGATGTTTGTGGATGGTGATTGGGTAAAAGCCCAAGGAACCACACTCGGTGCCGATAATGGCATTGGCGTAGCCACCATCATGGCCTTACTGGAATCTACTGATATTGCTCACCCTGCCCTCGAAGCCCTTTTTACCATTGATGAAGAAACAGGCATGACCGGTGCCCTGGCCTTACAAGGTGGTGTGCTCAAAGGAAACATCATGCTCAACCTGGATACAGAAGATGATACAGAACTGACTATAGGTTGTGCCGGAGGTTTGGATGTCACTGCTCACGGACATTATACCACCGAAAGCAGTATTATGCAGCATGGCTTAAAGGTGATGGTAAAAGGCCTCACCGGCGGACATTCAGGCATGGATATTCATAAAGGCCGGGGCAATGCAAACAAAATCATGAACCGTTTGTTGTATCAATTGCATCAACATTTTAAAATAGAATTGGGTGAATTAAGTGGAGGCGGTTTGCGCAATGCAATTCCCCGTGAGTCAACGGCTCTTATAAATACCAACCAACCGGAAGATGTTCAAACTTTTATTGCTGCTTTTAACCAAACCCTTCAGGCAGAGTATCTGCTCACAGATCCTAAATTGATGATTAGCTGTGAAGCTCAGCCGGTTTGCACCCATGTGGTGTCGGATACAGATTTACATCACCTCATTTGTGTATTGTATGCCTGCCCCAATGGAATTTACCGCATGAGTCCGGCGATTGAAGGACTCGTACAAAGTTCGAATAATATTGCCAGGGTGCAAGTTGCCAATGGACAATATACGGTGCAATGCCTCACCAGAAGTTCAGTAAACAGTGAGAAAGAAGATGTGAAAGATGCTATCAGCGCAGCTTTTGCCCTGATGGGCGCTGAAATGACTTTTGGAGGTGCATATCCGGGATGGACACCCAACCCTCATGCGGCCATCGTAAAAATCATGAGTGGAGTGTATCAGGAAATGATTCAGGCCGAGACTCACGGAAAAGCATGTAATGCAGGTATGGAAGGTGGTATACACGGACAAAATTATCCTGCAATGGAAATGATTTCATTCGGACCAACCATTACAGGAGCGCATTCACCCGATGAGCAAGTACAAATTTCATCTGTTCAAAAATATTGGGGGTATTTACTGGAAACCCTGAAACGTATTCCACTTAAAGCCTAAACGACAGCTGAAGAATCTCGGCATTACATATTGTACTTTTTAGTAAAATATTTTAGGATAGGCTTATGGAAAGTGGAAAAATAACGATGATCTTTTTTGAGCGTCTCCAGATAGGATTGGATCATTTGTTCGCTGTACAATTTTTCAACTTTCTCAATCAGTTTATTCACAACAATCACCTCTTCTTCTTCCTCAACATTACTGCTCACCATTGAAGCTGATAAGGCATTCAGAATTAAGAACAAAGTCTTGTTAGCATCATTCTTATAAAGTACGCTCAAAGAAACCATCAGATCCCAAACAAGACATCGTGTTTTAAGATCAGTGAATACTTTATCTATTTTACCTTCAAACAAAAGCAGTTCTATCCAAAAAAGCCTGAATCGCATATTTTGATAATCAATACTACGTGCTTTGGCAAAAAGTTTATTCCTGAATTGTTTGATTTCTTCCGGATCTTTTACAAGTTCAGTCCACTCCTTATAAAGTTCAATGCCAGGTTCCAACCAAAGTATATCCTGCAAAACAACCTTTAACGCTGGGGTATTGTTATCATTACGATAAAGGTTTTCAAGTATTTGCAGATAAGGTAAATTATAAACTGGATTTACGTTGTTCCGGATACAGATGTTACAAAATTTTTGGACGGTTGCAAGGTCTCCCCGATTGGATAAAATTTCAATGAGGTCTAAATTATATTCTAACTCCCATCCTGTGGGTGCTAATTTTGGCAGAAAAATTTCCGCTTCCTTCAGGCCTTGTACAATAACTTTGAGGATTTTTTTCATCAATGCCTCCTGATCGTATATTTTTTGAAGAATTTTTTTTGACCAGCATTCATCAATGAATTTACAAATGTGGGTGCGAATTTGCGGCTTTGTGTCATTTAATGAGCTTAAAAGCAAATCGACCCAAATGGCGAGATGATATGAGCTATTTCCGCTCTGAAATCGTTCCCTTAACGCTGCAAAAACACCATTCCAATTTTCCTTTTTTTCCAATTGCAGCAGCTGCGCAGTCACGAGTGCAATGATTTCTGCCCAACTTTCGTTTAATTTTTTACTTTTGAAAGAAGTGCGTTGGATAATATTAGTTTGATGTATAAAAATTTGAGCTGCAAAATTGATGGCTTGCTCCGGTGCATTCAGATAATCGAGCTTTTAAAAGATCTGCTTCAAATACGGCATTCGCAAAGCGAGCAGTTTTTTAAACATGGAACTATCCATATTTCTTTTGTTGCCCAACACGGATTTGGAATACGTCTGCAATTGCTTTTGAATCATCTCTTCTGTAAATTCCAGTTCCTGTGTCCTGAACTTTTGCAAAAACTCTTCTTGCAGATACTTGTGGGTTTTAAATACACTCAGCAACCATTCTTCAAGCGCTTCCGGTTGAATACCATCCAGCGAAATCCCTTTTTTCTTTTTCGTCAGCTTCTTGAGTAATGACTTACCGCCTGTCTTGGTTCCCTTATCTTTCAGATGTAAAAACACGGCAACCCCGTGTGCACAAAAAAATAATCGGAGTCGCAATCGCAGAAATATTCAGTGAGTTCTTCTTTTTCATTCAACACCAAACGCACATCCCACGATTCATCTCCTACATCTACATATGCTACAAAACACCCCTTAGATACCTCATCCAGTTCGCGTACCGCCGATGACTGTAACAATTTCTCTCCCTCTTTGATGACTGTAGCTGCAATGACTTTTTTATAATTCGAAAATCCAATCTGCATACTTATTTATATAATCGATTGAAGGGCACTGATTAATTTACTCAATTGTGATACATCTTGTCCTCCGGCTGTAGCCAAAGTTTTTTGACCACCACCACCGCCTTTTATCAGGGGGGCGACTGTTTCACGAATTATTTTTGCGGCATCCAGTTCGCTTTCCTCATTGACACAAATGGCCACATGCGCTTTTCCACCGATATTGGCAGTGAGGCCAATAAAATAGGGCGCTTGCAATTCATTTTTCAAATCGGCACACAGTGTTCTTAATGCCTCCGGATTACTGACTTCAAGCTGATCGGCTAAAAAGGAAGTGCCGTCGATATTTTGCTTTTTGAGTAGTAGTTCATTGCGCATACCTACCAGCATTTTGGCCTCTAATTTTTCGACTTGTTTTTGAAGGCGCGATTTATCTTCCTGTAAATTGCGGATGGAAGTGAGTAAGTCCTTGGGATTTTTAAACTCCGCCTTAATCAGTTGCAATTGATTCAATTGCTGATTCAGATAAGCCTCGGCTTTACAACCTGCTAAAGCTTCAATACGACGCACGCCGGCAGCTACGGCACTTTCAGAAGTAATTTTAAATATATTGAGTTCACCGGTCGACATCACATGGGTACCGCCGCATAATTCTATGGAGTAGTTTTCATCCATGATAACTACCCGAACCACATCCCCGTATTTTTCACCAAAGAGAGCCATCGCGCCTAGTTTCATAGCTTCTTCTTTCGGCATTTCGCGGATGATGACCGGAATATTCTGACGAATTTTTCGGTTCACGATTTTTTCAACGGCTGCAATTTCTTCGTCACTCATTTTGGCAAAATGCGAAAAATCGAAACGCAGATATTCATCACTCACCATACTACCCTTTTGGGCGACATGGGTTCCTAAAACTTCCCGTAAGGCACTGTGCATGAGATGGGTTACGCTGTGGTGCCGGGTAATTTTACGACGTCGTGAGGCATCGACTTTGGCCCATACAGGTCCATTCAGGCTTTCGGGTAATTGTTCGGTAAAATGAATAATTAGGTCGTTTTCCTTTTTGGTATCCATCACATTCACAGCCCCCGACTCAAAATGTAAGGTACCCTGATCGCCGACTTGTCCGCCACTTTCGGCATAAAAAGGTGTTTCCTGCAATACCAACTGATAAAATGTTTTGCCTTTGGCACTCACCTTGCGATATTTAATCACTTCGGTTTGAGATTCGGTTTGGGAATAACCCACAAAACGCACAGCGCTTTGGTTATTGAGGACAATCCAATCTTCAGTATCTACTGCAGCCGCTTTTCGTGAGCGATCTTTTTGTTGTTGAAGGGCAACATTGAAGCCGTCTACATCTACAGTCCAACCCTTTTCGGACGCGATGAGTTGGGTGAGATCCAAAGGAAAGCCATAAGTATCATTCAGTTCAAAGGCTACATCCCCGGCCAGGGTATTTTGTTCAACCTTTAATTCTTCAAAACGTTTGAGTCCATTATCGAGGGTTCGCAAAAATGCATTTTCTTCCTCGAGGATGACTTTGCTGACAAAATCCTGTTGTGCCTTGAGTTCAGGAAAAACATGGGCAAACTGATCGGCAAGCAGGGGTAATAATTGATGTAAAAGAGGTTGTTTATAACCCAGAAATGAAAAATAGTAACGAACGGCACGACGAAGGATGCGACGAATGACGTAACCGGCTCCGGTATTGGAGGGCAGTTGACCATCGGCAATGGTAAAACTGATAGCGCGGATATGATCGGCAATCACCCGGAAGGCCACGGCTTCCCGGCTATCTCCAAAATCGTATTTTCGACCTGTGATCTCGGCTGTTTTGGCGATCGTGGGTGTAAACACATCCGTATCGTAATTGGATGTTTTACCCTGTATGACGCGCACCAATCGTTCGAAACCCATGCCGGTATCCACATGTTTATTGGGTAATTCCTCCAGGCTTCCGTCCTTCTTTCGATTGAATTGAATAAAAACATTATTCCATATTTCAATCACTTGCGGATGGTCTTTGTTTACGAGTTCGTGACCGGGAATAGCGGCACGTTCTTCATCACTGCGCATATCCATATGAATTTCGCTACAAGGACCACAGGGTCCGGTATCACCCATTTCCCAGAAATTATCTTTTTTATTGCCAAATAAAATATGCGATTTGTCATCGATGAGTTTACCCCATTCGTGCAGGGCAATTTTAGCTGGAGGTATGCCTTCTTTTTCATCGCCTTCGAATACGGTTACATAAAGTCGATCCTTGGGTAGTTGATAGACTTCCGTGAGTAGCTCCCAGCTCCATGCAATGGCTTCGGCCTTAAAATAATCGCCAAAACTCCAATTCCCCAGCATTTCGAACATGGTGTGGTGATAGGTATCAACGCCAACCTCTTCCAGATCGTTGTGTTTACCACTCACCCGTAAACATTTTTGGGTATCGGCAATACGACTTGATTTAGGCTTATCGTTGCCTAAAAAATAATCTTTAAACTGATTCATACCGGCATTGGTAAACATCAGGGTCGGATCGTTTTTAACGACAATAGGTGCGCTTGGCACAATGAGGTGGCCTTTGGATTGAAAAAAATCGAGAAACTGTTGACGAATTTCAGAAGAATTCATGGCTAAAAAATTGAGGGGCAAAAGTAGTAAAAAGAGTTCAGATGAGGGCCTTAGGTTCGGTTAGGTTTATGGGTAAAAGAATGCTTGCTTTAAGGTGGTTTGTGGAGACACAACCCATGGGGGAGGCATAAACCACCCACTCATTCTCATTCTCATTCTGTAAAAGTCCCGGGCCAGGGATGGTAAGAAGCTACCCCAGACCGACGAAGGAGGGCGGTGTAGCCTGAACAGCCCGATGCCGCCTGAAGCCGGGTGAAAAATAAGCAGAAATTGACCATAGGCGGCAGGCCCCCTGTTTACAATTCCTTTCGGACATTTATACGCCCGTTTATCACGGGCTCTGCGCACAGAGCTGAATTTGACCTATATTTGTTCACTTAAAAAAAATCATTTCAATGAAGAAACTTATTCTTTCGCTGCTGGTTATTTTGACCCATTTTGCCGGCAGGGCCGATGAAGGCATGTGGCTGCCCTTGCTGATATCTCAAAATTATGAAGCGATGCAGCGCATGGGCCTGAAGCTGACTCCGGAACAAATTTACAGCATCAATAAAAGCTCCATGAAGGATGCCATTGTGCATTTTGGAGGTGGATGTACCGGCGAAATTATTTCGGGCAAAGGATTGCTGCTCACCAATCACCACTGTGGTTATGATGCCATTGCAACCCTGAGTAGTGTGCAACAGAATTATTTGATGAATGGATTTATGGCCAACAGCATGGAGGAAGAATTGCCGGTGCCGGGTTTGAGCGTAAAATTTTTATACCGCATTGAAGATGTCACCAACCAAGTGAGTAATTATATCGGCGATGCCTATGGTAAAGATATGGAAACCCGATTCGAGGAAATTGCCAAACAAATCAGCAAAACTGCCAACGAAAATGGGGCCTATGTGAGTGTTGTAAAATCGTTCTACTCGGGCAATAAATATTATTTGTTTGTGTATCAGCGTTTCACGGATATTCGCCTGGTATCGGCGCCCCCTGAAAGTTTGGGTAAATTTGGCGGCGATACCGATAACTGGATGTGGCCCCGACATACCTGCGATTTTTCGATGTTCAGGGTATATGCCAATAACGACAATAAACCCGCTCCTTATTCGCAAAATAACCGCCCGTACATTCCCAAACATCATTTACCGGTATCCTTAAAAGGCGTTCGCGATAATGATTATGCCATGATTATGGGGTACCCGGGCCGCACCACTCGCTATCTGACTTCGTATGGGGTAGACCTTGCCATTAATGTGAGCAACCCAACGGTGGTAAAAATTCGGGATAAACGCTTGGCCATCATGCGTGAAGAAATGGAAAAAGACCCGGAGGTGGATTTAAAATATGCCTCCACTTATGCATCCATTGCCAACTATTGGAAATATTTTATCGGACAAACCGAACAATTAAAAAACCTGAATGTACTCAGCCAAAAAGAACGCGAAGAAGACGAGTTTCAGGAATGGGTGAACCTCAATAATCGTAGATTAAAAAAATTATTGAACGATTATCAAAAAGCCTATGCCGATTACCGCCCTTATGTAAAACACCAAACCTTTTACCGCGAAGCATTTATGGCACCGTCTTTGAGCAAGGTGGCAGCAGGTTTTGAAATGATCGACAAAGCCCTTGAAGCAGGGGCCGGTAAGGACTCCATCAATAAGTTATGTAAACGCCTGGTGAATATGCGCCGCTCCGGAACCAAGGATATGAGTTTGGAACTGGATCAGAAATTGTTTGCCGCCATGAACCTGATGTTTTATCAGGATGTTCCTAAAAGTCAGCATCCGGATGTATTTGCCATTGAAGTATTTGGCAAGTATGGCAATGACAACTGGCAAAAAACATTTGATGACTATGCCGATTATGTATACAGCAATACAGCCCTACTCGACAGTAGTCGATTTAACAGCCTTTGCAATGCTGATCAAATTGAGGAGTTGATGAAAGATCCTGCCGTTGTACATGCACTGAGTGTGATGAAGAATTATAAAGGATATTACGAACCGAAAGTGAATGCCTTTAATTATGAAATGTTTGAACTGAATCGCGATTACCAGGGTGCTTTGTTAGAAAAAAATAAAAACAAACAAATGTATCCGGATGCCAATAGTACTATGCGTGTGACTTATGGTAAAGTAAGTTCATATGCGCCCAAGGATGCTATTTTTTATAATTATTATACCCTAGCAGAAGGCCTCTTACAGAAGTATAAAGCGGGAGACAAAGAATTTGATTTACAGCCAAAAATTGTGGAGTTATTGAAAACCCGCAACTACGGCCCTTATGCAGATGCTGACCTCAATTCGCTGGTGACTTGTTTTATTACCACCAACGATATTACAGGTGGTAACTCAGGAAGCCCTGTCATCAATGGCAATGGCGAATTGATTGGTTGTGCTTTTGACGGTAACTGGGAAGCGATGAGTGGCGATGTGGCTTTTGACCAACGCTTTAAACGCACCATTTGTGCAGATATCCGTTACATTTTGTGGGTCGTTGACAAGGTATTGGATGGTCGCCGGCTGATGGATGAAATGACGCTGCGCTACTAAACACTTTTTAATCAAGATGTAAAAATCAAGTCCCGCTCAGGCGGGATTTTTTTATGTGTACTCTTTAAAATAGTTGAGGGTATCCTATTTTTATTGGAAAAGATTATCTTTAGAGATGGGTTGCTTACTGAGGAACAAAAAAAAGTAATCCCGAAATTGACGCATCGGAAGAAGCATCCGTCTGTATTATTACACATGTTGAATGGAAAAAGCCATGATAAAATCATATGGAAAATGGTAAGTCCCAA